>JBEENF010000027.1:0-17217 GCA_041192325.1 Verrucomicrobiota bacterium | reverse complement strand
CGGTGGAAACGTAAACATTGTAGTCGACATTCAGTTTGTCGAACCGATGCACGCCGCCGAGGCCGACGTAGTTGGCGACGCCGTCCTTGTAGGGACTGGTGGAGCGAATGTTAATATTGCTGTTCGGCACCGCGCGCACTTCCGTGCGATTCTCCGCGTAGCCGGGCACGATTCCGTTGGCGCCCGTCAAAGCCCCGGCGGCATCCCGCGTCGCCACGCCTTGATTGGTCGACCAAGTCACGTAGCTGTCATGCTCGTGCTCAATGATCTTGTTCTCGGTGGCGTTGACGTAAAAACGGGTGTTGTCACTGACCTTGTAGTCAAAACGCACGCCGCCACCGCTGCGTGTCGTCGTTTCGCGGTAATCCGTCAGTCCCACGGAATAACGGTAAGCCGGCGCGGTCACGCCGACGGGAAGCTGTTCATACGACTGGGAAACGTAGTCGGAGAGGGTGTAAATGCGACGGTAGTTCCAGTTGAAGGCCACGGCCAGTTTGCCCGCAAATACTTCAGAATATGAAAACGCGAATTGGGGCGGCAGTTTCTTCGGCCGCGGATCCGTCCAGCGTGAGGTGAGACCGAACAACACGCGCACCCGGCGTTCACCGGAATTGTCGAAAGCGCTCTTCGACACCATGTTCACGGCGCCACCAATGGAATCGCCATCCATGTCGGGCGTGGGCGACTTCACCACTTCCAGACGTTCAACGGTCTCGGAATTAACCGTTTGGAATTGAAAATCGCGATTGGCGCCGGCGGAGGCCCCGTTCGCCAGTCGGTTGCCGTCCATCGTCACGGTGGTCAAATTCTGATTGAGACCGCGGATGCGGACATAGCGCATTTGATCGCTGCAATAAACGCCTTCAACGCCCGGCAGCTTCACCAGCAGGTCGGCGGGATTGCCGGCCAGATTGCCGAAGGCGTCCGTCGACACGATCGACTTCACGCCCGCGGACATCTTCTGCAGCGTGATGGCCTGGGCGTTGCCTTCGCGTTCGCCGGAGACCACGAATTTACTCAGCGTATAGATATCCGCCGTCAGGCCCACGTTTTGCGTGACGGGTGCTCCGGACGACGCCACGACCGGAACGTCGACGGTGGTGAGGCCGGTATAAGATACGGTGAGAACCGCACTGCCGGACGCGACGTTTTCAAAGCGGTAAACGCCCCCACGGTCGGTCGTCACTTCACGACCCGAACCTTTGAGCACGACGGACGCGCCTTCGAGCGTTCTTCCGGTGGCGGCATTTGTCACGGTCCCGGTCAGCGTAGCTTGGGCCATGGCCGATTGGGCGAACAGCCCAACGGAGAGTAACAGGGCAATAAGGGCGTTCCGCAGCCAGAAGGCGCGCGGAAGACCAGCACTAAAACGGCAGGTATTCATATAGGTCAGTCAGATGAGTCCCGTCAGGTTTGGAGGGGACAGCTTGGGAAGTGAAACTGGACCCAGGCGGAGCCTGGAAGGTAGTTTTTCTTAAACGAGCGAGGGTGTTTCTCGCCGGTGTAGCGTGTCGAAAGAAAAATCCGCTGGTCTAAGCTGTCAAATTTTATCTCGTCACCGCGCCTCCGCGCCCGGATTTTACTACCATGAAACGTACAGCCCGTCGGAAGTGTTTTTTCGCCGGCCTCGCCTCGATGGCCGCGTTTGTCCACATGACCGCGCACGCCCAACTGGGCGACCGTGGAGCTGATGCCAAGCAACCACCCAACCCCGAGGTGCAAATGCCCCCGGCGCCACCCTTGGCTCCGGAGGAAGCGCTCAAAACGTTCGTGCTCCCGCCCAATTTTCGCATCGAACTGGTCGCGGCCGAGCCCATGGTGCGCGATCCCGTCATGATGACCTTCGACGGGCGGGGCCGCCTGTGGGTGGCGGAACTTTCGGCCTATAACATCCCGGAAATTCTCGAGCAATTACCCATCTACCTCGACAAGACCCAGCCCCCGCCGGCGGTGCCGAAAGGTCGCGTCGTGGTGCTCGAGGACACCAATGGCGATGGTCGAATGGACAAGCGCACCGTTTACTGGGAAAACATGGACGTGCCGCGCGCCATTGGGTTTGTCCGCGATCAAGTTTTGATTGGCGATCCGCCGAACCTGTGGCTGACGCGCGATCGCGACGGCGACGGCGTCATGGATGAGAAGATCGCGCTGGATAAGGATTTTGGCACGCTGCCCAACGTCGAAGGCAGCCCGAACGGATTACTCTGGGGCCGCGACAACTGGCTTTATAACGCGAGCTATGGCTGGCGCTGGCGGATGGACGCCAAGGGCGAATGGAAGCGCGAGCCAATCCCGAGCGCCGGCCAGTGGGGACTGACGCAGGACGATTTTGGCCGTCAGTATTACAGTTCGAACAGCGACCAGTTGCGCGGCGATTTCGTGCCGTCGCATTATGTCGGCGGACTGGATCAGCGGGTGACGCTCTACGGCGTGCGATATCAGGTCGCCAGCGACCAATCCACCTTCCCCATCCGACCCAACACCGGCGTGAACCGCGGCTACATGAAGGACCAACTGCGGGAAAACGGCACCCTCAACACCTTCACCGCCGCTTCGGCTTCGTTGATTTACCGCGGGACAAATTTCCCGCCCGCCTTCAACGGCAATGCGTTTGTGCCCGGGCCCGACGGCAATTTTGTGAAACGCAATCTCCTCGTGGAAGCCCAAGGCCGCGTGACTGCGCAGAATGCGTATCTGAACACTGAATTCCTCACCTCCAGCGACGAGCGCTTCCGTCCCGTGTTTCTCGCCAACGGCCCCGACGGCGCGCTTTACATTGTCGATTACTACCGCGGCATGCTGGAAGGGTACGAATTCATTACGACATTCCTGCGCGACCAAATCCTGAAGCGCGGGCTGAACACGCCACTCTGGGGCATGGGCCGCATTTATCGCGTCATTTATAACGGCGCGCCGCTGGGCAAGGCACCCGATTTCGCGAAGGCGGATGGACCCACGCTGCTCAAACTCCTGACCGATGAAAACGGCTGGACGCGCGACACCGCGCAACGCCGGATCGTGGAGTCCGACTCGACGGCGCTCGCCCCGGGCCTGCGCGATTTGATGGCGCGGGCGCCGCAGCCCCGCGACCGCGTTTCCGCCTTGTGGTGTCTCGAAGGTTTGCAGGCCTTCACCGCCGCCGACTTTGATCGTGCGCTCAGTGACCCGGATGCGCGGGTGCGCACGGCCGCGTTGCAAGCCGCGACGCCGATGTTGCGCGAGGCCGGCGGCGACAAATTGCTGCCGGGAATTGCCGCCCGCATCGCCCATGAAGAACCCATGGTCCTCGGGCATCTCGCGCTCGCACTCAGCGGGGTCGACCGACCCGCGGCGCGCGAACTGCTGTGGAATCTCCTGCCCCGCGCGGCCGAACACCCCACCTTGTCGGACGGATTGCTCATCGCGCTGCGCGGCCAGGAAGTCGAAGTGCTGCGACGACTGCAGGCGCGCATCGTTTCCGGCCGTGATTTTCCCTTCGGGGCGGAAGGCCTGCTCGAAAGCGTGGCCAGCCACATCGTGCTCGCCGGCACCGCCGGCAGCGAACCCCTTGCCGCCGCGATTTCCGACCAGCGGATTCCGCAGCTATTCCGACTCGCGCTCATGCGGGGCGCGACGAAGGTTCGCGGCACCGGACTTTCCGAGGCGTCGTTGAAACAACTGGCGGCCAGCGCGCCCGACCCCTGGGTCCGTCGCGCCGCCGAAAAGGGTGTCGCGTCGATCGGCAAGCGCGCCGCCGACCTCGCCCGGCGACCGCGCGCGCGGCCGTTCAATCCCGCGCAACATGCGCTGTTCGAGGCGGGCCAAGTTAACTACGGTTTGTGCGCGGCCTGCCATCAGCCTGACGGACTCGGCCGCCCCGATCTCGCGCCGTCGCTCAAGGATGGCCAGTGGGCGAACGCCGTGTCGCCGGAGGCGTTTATTCGGATCGTGCTCCACGGAAAACAGGGCACTCCCGGTTTTCCCGCGCCCATGGTGCCGTTGGCGAACATGACTGACGAACAGCTCGCCGGCGTCATCACTTATGTCCGCCGTTCCTTTGGCAACACGGCTTCCGCCGTTGAACCGGCCGACGTGGCGCGGGTGCGCAAGGAAGCCGGCGAGAGGTCCAACCCCTGGACCGACGCTGAACTCGTGAAAGCCGTCGGCGAAGGCTACTAATCCGTAAGGAGTATGGGGCGGATGCGGCTGCGGGAGCCGCTTCCCGCTCCGCCCGACGGGATACGCCGGCCCCAGCCCTCGTGCTCTTGATCGTGCTCGTGCTCCAGGCTAATCCGGCTCTGCGTTCCGCGCCTCAACCGGGGATCTCGATCACGCGTTCCCATTGCGCATTGTTTTCGCGCGCGCTGCGAATTCCGCTGCGCCACTCTTCATGGGTGGGCTGCGTCCGTCCGGCAGCATCGATCGCGCGCGAGGTCACGGTGTGTCGCCCCGGCGTCAGCTCACTCGAATCCCACGACCAGAGTAACCAGCTGTGGTTTCCGCGGCGTTGATCGATGCGGGCCGCGCGCCAAGGGCCTTGGTCGACTTTGATTTCAACCCGCTCAATCCGGGCCGGCCCGCCCCACGCCGCGCCGCTCACGCGGTAATCCCAGCCGGTTGTCCGCCGCCGCCGCGTCACCCGCGCCACCACGGACTTCAGCCGCGTGCGCGAGATGGACGTTTCCATCACGATCGGTTCCGCGCCGGGGGCGGGAATGACCTGCAGCGTGTGATAATTGCGGGACATGTGCGGGCCCTCGTAACGACGATCGATGCACTCGATGCGCGACAGCCATTTGATCTGCGCCACGCCATACCAGCCCGGCAAAATCAAACGCAGCGGGAAACCGTGATCGGGGGGCAGCGACTCGCCGTTCATGTGCGTTGCGAGCAGCGCGTCCGGGTCCAGCGCGTCCTGCACAAACACGCTTCGCCCATGCGGACCCGCAGAGATGCCGCCGGGATCGCGCACGGTGTCGGCCCCAAAGAAAACCACTTCGCGCGCGGCGGGTTGAACGCCGCAGTGCTTGAACAATGCCGCGAGACTGAATCCCGACCAACGCGCATTGCCGATCTGTCCGTTCATGATTTCCGGCCGCGGCAGGTTGCCGGAACACTCAATCGTGAATTCCAGCTCGCGGGCCGGGGCGATTCGGGCGAGGTCCGCCAGCGTAAAGGCGCCGGGCCGCTCCACGAGTCCGCCCACTTCGAGCTTCCATGTGGCGGCGTCGATCACGGGCACAGTCGTCTGGTGAAAGACAAAAAACTCCGCATTCGGCGTCACGGCGTGTTTGAGCTGCCGCAAGTCGAAGCACTTCACCCGCGGATTCGCCGCCTGGCGATCGGAGTAGAAGTCGTCGTCATCCGTGAAATCAATGAGCTCCTCGCCGGTCTCCAGTGCGGCCAGCGCCGCGGGCAGTCCCGCGAGGGCGAGCGTCTCGATGAGCCAGCGGCGGCGGGTGATCGGCGTCATGCGGTTCTTTCTTCGCTCCCGGAACTTCTCACGGGCGCCAGCAGGCGCACAAACCGCGCGGGAGCCAAGCGCAAGCTGTGACCACGCGCCCTGCGAGATGCAGCCTGAAGTTTGCCATTAATTCAGCGCACGCTCAATCCACTCATACGCCTTACGCCGCTCCGGCGTGGGAAAATCATGCTGCGATTCGGGGTGCTCCGCATGGAGGAGAGCGGGCACGTCGTACAGTTGGTAGATCTGAGCGGCCGCTGCCATGACCCGATCGACGCTCCGCCATTTGTAGTTGCTGTCGCTCACCGGCGCGTTCGCAAAAAACGGACGCGGCGCGAGGGCTCCGATCAACTCGTGAAAATCGAATGGGATCTCGGCCAGCGGAGTATCGAGCAATTTGGGCATGTAAAGTTCCTGCGTCCAGCCGCTCCCCGGTTTCCACGCCGAAGCGTCTTTGTAATCGAGGTAGGAATCGAAGCCGCAGCTCGACACGACGACCTTGATGCGGTCCTCGAAGACGGCGGTGTAGATCGCGTTGTGCCCTCCCAACGAGTGTCCAATGACTCCGAACCCGCCCTGCTTTACGCCGGGAATCGCCGCCATCAAGTCGATCGCGCGAATGTTGTCCCAAATCGCCTTCATGGTGCCGCTTTGATAACCCAACTGCTTCAAGTCAGGCCGGTATCCGCCCATGAACGGATAGTAAGGAGCGAGGGTGACGTAACCGCGCTCGGCCAGTTCCTGCCCATAATTCCGGTTGGGCAGCCCCTTGGGCCCGCCCAAGCCGACCACGACCTTGCTGCCAATATCGCGATTCGTACCCATCAAGCAGAGCACGCCCGGCCGAGGGGACACCGCAGAGCCATCCAGCACCGCCTTCGGGATCAGCAGATACGCCGGCACGCGCGAGCCCGGCTCGGCTTGGTAGGTGATGGCGCGGCGCACGTAGGAGCCGCAATCGACCTCCTCGTCCACTTTGACATCGAGGGGCACGCGCTTCGCGGAACCGGGCAGCAGCCCCATGACTTTCTGCGCGCCGACCAGAATTTCTGCGCGCCGCTTTTGCCAGTCGGCAATCGTGCGCACGGGAGCAATCGCACCTTTTTCGTCGCGAAACTCCAGGAGATTTTCCCGGTCAAGCCGGCCGCGGTCGACGGTGGCTGCGGTCACCAACTGCGCGGTAGCCACGATCAGTCCGATAGTGAGCAAATGAGATCGTTTCATGGGAAATAGGATTGGCGCTGGACGATCAAAAAGCAGGTGGAGTCAGCGCCTCTCAGCGAACGCGTTTAAACAGTTCGCCGATCGCCGCCTCGATTTTTGTGGAAGAGTCGCGTTCCGAGCGGTTGAGCCACGTTTCATAGCCTCCGAGGTCGCGTTGGTCAGGGGTGGGCAGGTAGCCGTAGCCACCGTTGGCCAGCTCAATCGTAAACGTGTCCTTGAACGGACTGGCCGCCTTGATTGCGAGACCTGTGGCGGTGAACGTCTCGAAGGGAATCGCGGCCACGCCGAGCTCGCCGATCCGGAAAGCCTGCAGCAGGACGGTGAACGTGTCCGGCCACTGCTGGGCGGAAAGCGTTCGTTCCGCATAGTTTTTCTCCAAGCTGTGCACGGGCGAAACGCTGGCGGGACGGGCCAGCACCTGCTGGGCGCGGGCGACGCGTTCCGGCGAGGGACGGTTGGTCTTCAGCACCAGCTCGCTCTGCGCGGCTTTCAACTCCACCCAGTCCTGGTGCCGGATCGTCGCCCGCACGCGCGCGACTTCCTGCGCCACATCGTTCGCGACCAGCTTGATTTTTTCGTAAGGCGCGCGTTTCTGCGGCGCAGCCTTGATGTCGATATTGTTCACATCGCCACACGGCCCGTTAGCCACGATGCCGACGAACGGCGGGTCCTGCCGGTCAGCGCCGAGCAGTTGCTGGATGCGGTCGCAGAACGCGCCGAAGTAGTCAGCGGACACATGCCCGGTTGGAACCCCGCCCACATAGTGCAGCCAGTAATTCGCCAGCAACGCGATTGGCCGGCCCGCAGTGGACTGCACCGAGATGAAATAAACCTCGGGATGAGTGGGGCCAGCGGGACCGGCAAGGTCCTTCCGCGTGGTACCGGGATTGGTCAGGACACGGTCTTGATCGCCCAGCGGATTAACCACGGTCTTGCCGTCCTTGATCAGCCAGCGGCGATTGAAGACGTGCTGCGGAACCTGACCCGCGCCCCACCCGATTTGCGCCGGCTCGAGGTTGTTCACCGCGCGCCGCACCCCATCCGTAATGCGGCTGGCGAGAAAAGACTGATATTCGTCGAGGGGCGGGCGCAGGGCCGGATCGTTCGATTCCGCGTTGGAGGCAGGCATTGCGAACCGATTGGGGCCGCGCGCGCTCGTCGCCGAATGCGTGTGCGTGGCGGACATCATCAGGTTCGCGACCGGGATGCCCGTGGCCTCATGGATGCGGCGCTTGGCCTCGTCAAAGACTTCCCTATTCACCGAAACGCTGTCCACCACCACGAACACGAGCCGGCTTGCGCCATCGTCAAGCACGAGGCAGCGCGCGTGCAATTCGTCATGGATGTGCGTTGAAGGCGGGATCGTGAAACCGCCCACAATACCCGCGCCAATCGTTGGCGTGATATTGCTGGTGGCGGCGCCAGCGCGGAAAACGCGCGCGCCTGAGGAGGAGGCAGCGGCGCCTTGGGCCGCAGCGGCGAACGCGAGGGTGAAAACGGCGAGCAAGGCGGGGTAGAGGCGGTTCATCCCCGCCAAAAAAACCTTTTCCGCGAGCGGAGGCGAACGCGAAAAGCGAAAGCGTCTCCGCGGCCGCGCGTACGCCCGCTCCAACCCGCGCCTTCCGCAAATTTTTCCGACCGCGGGCTGGCATCGTGCGCCTTGGTCAGCGCCAGCGCGCGCCGGAAATTACACCGGACGCGTCCCAAACAGCGCGGTGGAGTCCAGCACTTTGGCCGACTGGCCGTCGTGCACGGCGAACCGGCCGCCCTTCCACAAGGAGGATCCGCCGTATTCACCGCGCTTGTTCACGGCGTAGAAATTCAGGCTGAACTTGGCCAGCTCCGTCTGGTCGTTGCCGTACCGCGCGGCGACGCGCTTCATCGCCTCCACTGCCGCCTCCGTGGGCGACATGCCACGGCGCATGCATTCGACGACGGTGTGCGCGCCATTGATGTAAATGCATTCCTCGCCGCGGCCGGTGGAACCGGCGGCGCCGATTTCGTTGTCAACGTACAAACCGCAACCGATCAGCGGCGAGTCGCCCACCCGTCCCGGAATTTTCCACGCCAGCCCGGACGTCGTCGTGACGCCGGAGATGTCGCCCTTGGCGTTCACCGCGAGACAGTTAATCGTGCCGGTCGGCGGATGCTTGATGACCTCGTCTATCCACGCGTTGAGGGCCAGCGCCTGTGGACTGAGCGCGGCGCCCGACTGCGAAGTCTTCAGCGCCGGAACGGTGCGGATCGGGCTCGGGCCCCAGGCATCCGTGGGGTTCAATTGCTCGCGCCAGCGCAACCATGCCAGGCGCGATTCCTCCGTCAGCAATTCCTCCTTCTTGAAGCCGTGCTTCAGCGCAAATCGCAGCGCGCCTTCCCCCACAACAAGGATGTGATCCGTGCGCTCGAGCACGAGTTTCGCCACCTTTGAGGGATTCTTGATGTGACGCAAACTGGCAACCGCGCCGGCGCGGCGGGTGGGACCGTGCATGACGCAGGAATCGAGTTCGACGTCGCCCTCCTCGTTGGGCAGGCCGCCATAGCCGACGGAATTATCGTCGGGGTCGTCCTCGACGATATTCACGCCGGCGACCACGGCATCGAGCGTGTCGCCGCCCGCCTTGATAATCTCCATCGCGCGCGAGACGCAATCGATCCCGGCGGGCGTGACGCCGCGCTTCGGGATTCTCGCGCCGTTGACGCTGGAAACGACCACCGGCATGGCCTGGCCCCCCGCCGCGAGCCGCGCCGAATCCGCCGGACGCTGGCCATGCGCCTGCGCGCCGAGCAGAGGAGCGCTCAAGCCCGCAAGCGCGGTTCCGCGAATAAAGTCCCGTCGTTTAATATCTGAATGGCTCATAGGGTAGGCAGTTTAGATGGGCGAACTCCCCGCGACCCTTGCTTGCCCCAGTTCGCGCGAGAAGGCAACGAGCAGTTCGAGCGATCAAACCGCACGCAACACGCATGGGAAGCTCACGTTGCAGGCGCGATCGGCTCAACTCTTCCCACCGGGCGTGGAGTCATGCGTCTCCGGTTCGAATGACCTGCGCTCGAACGCCAACATTCCGAATGTTGCGCAGCGGATTGTTCGGGCGCCTTCACGCACTGCCCCTGCGGAACAAGCGGATTCCACGCGTTGCGCGGTTCGCAGGATCCGTGTCTTCCCGAACTGCAAGACGGGACGCTGCTTTGCCCGAGTTACGGCTGGGGGATCACCAACTCGAACGATGCGCAGTTGCAGACGGAAGGGATCCATACCGGCGTCGCGCGCCAGCGGATTTCAGCCCAAGGAACCGCGCTTGCCCACCGGCCCCACCCTACTCACGTTGAGTGTCCGATGACTCAGTTTCCGACCCGGGACAGCCCCACCATTGATCGACGGAAATTTTTGCGCGCCACGGGGCTGCTGGCCACGGGAGCCGCCCTCGGTACCGGGCTGCCGCGCGCATGGGGAGCGGACGAACGCGTGACGCTGCCGTTCGAAAACGGCGAACGGAAACTCGTCGCGTATCCCCAGAAGCGACCGCTGATTTTGCTCACGGCCCGCCCGCCCCAACTTGAAACGCCATTCAGCGTGTTTAATGAAAGCGTGCTCACTCCAAACGACGCTTTCTTCGTGCGCTATCATCTCAGCGACGTTCCCACCACCATCGATCCTGCCACGTTCCGTCTGAAAGTGCGCGGCGCGGTGGGCACGGCGCTGGAACTCTCGCTGACGGACTTGAAGCAACTCGGGGCGACCACGGAGATCGTTGCGGTGAACCAGTGCTCGGGCAACAGCCGCGGTCACTTTACCCCGCGCGTCAATGGCGGTCAGCTTTCGCACGGCGCGATGGGCAACGCCCGCTGGACCGGCGTGCCGCTCAGGACCGTGCTGCAGAAGGCGGGACTCAACCGAGGCGCGCGCCAGGTAACGTTCAACGGCCTGGATCGCCCGCCGATCGATGCCACGCCGGACTACGTGAAGGCGCTCCATGTCGACCACGCGCTCGAGGAGGACGTCATGCTAGCGTGGGCCATGAATGGCGAAGATCTGCCGATGTTGAACGGCTATCCGCTACGGCTCGTCGTCCCGGGATATTATGGCACCTATTGGGTCAAGCAAGTGAACGACATCGAAGTGCTCGAGCACGAATTCAACGGCTTCTGGATGGCGCCCGCTTATCGCGTTCCGGACAATCCGACGAAGTCCGTGCCGCCCGGCACGACGCCGGCCAAAACCACGCCGATCATGCGTTTCACCATTCGGTCGTTCATCACCAGTCTCGTCGCGGGCGCGACGGTGCCGGTCGGACGCGAGACCCGCGTGCGCGGCATCGCGTTCGACAGCGGTCACGGTATCCGCGAAGTGATTTTTTCCGCGGATGGCGGGCGGCGCTGGCAGGCCGCCGAACTGGGGCGGGATGAAGGGCGCTATTCGTTTCGCGAGTGGCATATTGGTTTCAAACCCGCCCAGCGCGGCAGCCACACCCTGATGGCGCGGGCGCTCAATCGCATCGGCGAGACGCAACCGCTGGAGCCGTTGTGGAATCCCGCGGGTTACCTGCGCAATGTCGTCGAAACTGTCGCGGTGGAGGCCGTATGAAAAACCGTTTTCGCTTCTTCCTCGCGTGCGCCGTTGCGACCGCGCCCTCCGCTTTGGTATCGGGGGCGAGCATCACGCTGCCCACGGAAACGGCCCGCCTGATCGCGTCGCCGCTCCCCGGTTATCCGCTGGCGACGGGATTGTGCGTCACCTGTCATTCCGTCGACTACATCGCCTCCCAGCCCACCTCGAGCCGCGCCTACTGGCAGGCCGCGACGCTGAAAATGCAGAAGACCTTTGGCGCGCCAATTCCAGATACCGCCGTTGCGCCGATCGTGGATTACCTTGTGAAGACCTACGGCGCCGAACGCGCGGTTTCACCGGCAGGTGGCGCGACCGGCGCCACCACAAAGTCGGCCGCGGGCAAATAAGCGCAGCTTAAAGTCCATCTTCCAGCCGTTGCGCTGGAAGATGAGTCGAGACTTGATTTGGCTCAAGGCGCGTCGAGCGAAGGCGTGCGATACTGGGGGATGTCATCCACTCCTTTTCCCACGACGCTACCTGCCGTCAGCCCAGAAACGACCATCGGCGCACTCGTCGCCGCCAAGCCGGCGCTGGCCCGCCTCTTTGAAAAACTCGACATCGACTATTGTTGCGGCGGCAAGCAGACCCTCGCCGCCGCTTGCGCGCGGAAAGGCCTGGATGTGTCCACCACCATCATCTTGCTGGAATCCGCGACCGCAGCCTTGAACGCTGGTCCGGCTGAAGTGGATGCGGCAGCCATGGATCTGGCGGAACTCGCCGATCACATTGAAACCACCCATCATGCCTACCTAAAAGGTGAACTGCCGAGGCTCGTCGAGATGGCGGACCGCGTGGCGGCCAAGCACGGCTGGCGCGATGCCCGACTGGTCCGCGTGAGCGGCGCCGTACACGCCCTGGCCGAAGAAATGATTTCCCACATGCGCAAAGAGGAAATCATCCTTTTCCCCCTCGTGCGGCAAATTGAACGCGCCGGCAGCGCCGTGCCGAGCGCGGAGGAACTCGCCGGTCCCATCCGCCAAATGGAAGCGGAGCACGAAGGCGCCGGTGAGTTGACGGCGGAGTTGCGCCAGCTCACCGACGGTTTCACGCCCGACGGCGAGGCCTGCAATACCCACCGCGCCCTGCTGGCGGGGTTGGCCGATTTCGAATCCGATCTGCATCGGCACGTGCACAAGGAAAACAACGTTCTCTTCCCCCGCGCGCTCGCGCTGGCCGGGTCACCTTCCGTCCGGGGACAGGCATAGCCGGCCATCGAAGGGGCCGCAGATTGGTCGCGGCGCCTCATGCAGCGTCGCGCGTCCCCGCTGGTTTGGGCCTCGACACGGTCTGGTTCAGGACGCGGGATTGGGCGACGCCATGAGATTCGCGGTCCTGCCGGTCATTTTTTTCGCGTTGGCCTCGCTCGGCCGCGCCGCCGAAGTTTCCGTGGTCCACGATTGGCTGCAGTTGCCGGAAGGCGAAACGCTCGGCCAGGTTTCAGGGGTCGGAGTGAATCGCGAGGGCGACGTCTTCGTGTTTCACCGCGGCAACCGGCCCTGGCTGGCCGATCCCGCGGCAGCCGGACCCATCCGCGAGGCGGCCGTGTGGCGGGTGCACGGCAAAACCGGGCGTGTGCTCGCGCGCTGGGGAGCCAACACCTTCCTCCTGCCCCACGGCCTCTTCGTGGACGAAAAGGGCCATGTGTGGCTGACCGACGTCGGGCGGCACCAGGTTTTTGAATACACCGGTGCCGGACAGCTGCTGCGAAGCTGGGGCGAGGAAAAGGTGGGCGGCTCGGATGCGACCCATTTCAACAAACCGACCGATGTCGCGGTGCTGGCCGACGGCTCCTTCTACGTAAGCGATGGGTATGTAAATAGCCGCGTGGCGAAATTCGGCGCCGACGGCAGGTTTCAGTTTCAGTGGGGACGAAAAGGCGAGGGTCCGGGTGAGTTCAATATTCCGTACGGCATCACCGTCGACGCCCGGGGCCGGGTGTATGTTGCAGATCGCCAGAACGACCGGATCCAGGTCTTCACGCCGGAGGGCAAGTATGTGACCGAGTGGAAAAACCCGGCGTTTGGTCGTCCCTACGGCGTGCGCATAGGACCAAACGAGCGGCTGTACGTGGCTGACGGCGGCGAGCAGCCAAAAATGCCGCCGCATCGTTCCGGCGTTTCCGTGCTCACGCTGGACGGGAAAGTGCTCGCGTCGTTCGGACGCTGGGGAAATTTCGACGGGCAATTCCAGATGGCCCACGACCTGGCAGTCGCGGCGGAGGGCTCAATTTACGTGGGCGATATCACTGGCCAGCGGGTCCAAAAGCTCCAGTGGCAGGGCCGTCGGGAGTAGGACCGTCGTTGAACGGGATTCGGCAGATTGCGGCTCGGCGCGCCTGGGGTCCTCGAACTACGTGTGCAAGGTTGGCGGTAATTCGGATGCAGATCAGACCACGCCGTGCTACATTTTGTCATGTCCTTGTCATCGGGCCCGCCCATTGCCCAGGAGGAGATCGCAGCCTTGGCGAAATCGATCTGGGAGCAATCCGGACGGCCGGCGGGTCGCGACATCGAGCACTGGCTTCGCGCCGAACGCGCGCTCCGCCACGAGCGGCGCCAAGAACGACAAGTCAGTGAGTCCGCCACCGTTGACGAAGCCGAGGGCGCTCCGGCGGGTCCCAACCGCGACCGGGATGCAGCGCAGCGTCGCTAGAGCCCGGACTTGGACTGCTCGTTTCGCCCTTTTAGTTTAACCGGCGCAGCCACGTCCCACACGGCTGGCTGTCCCTTCTCCTGGAGCATGAGCCAGTTCAAGGCGGCTTCATGCACGATTTCGTGGCCGCCCTCGAATATCGTCACGCGCGCGTTGGCGTGAGCCGCTCGGAAGACCGGACGCCATTTGCCATAAAGGGGATCCGGCGCGGATTCGCGCCACCCTGCAGGCAGGTTTTGCGTGGCATAGAACGACTCGCTGCCGACGGCGGAAAGCCGCGCGTCCGCCGTCACGACCGCGTTGTACGCGTCCAGACTGTGCAGAAACGGTACGCTGCCGGCCCGGCCATCCTGCACGCCGGCGCCGATGTCCAAGGGCACCGATCCCGCCGCGCCGAGCCACGCAATGGGCGAGCGTCGGCGCGCCTCCGCCTGCCGAGCCGCGGCGTTGGGTGGGCCGCCCAGCGCGGCTTCGATGTCCTGCGCATAGCGGTCGGGTTTTCCGTCCTTCACATGCTCGGCATGCCAGCGCGCCACATCGACAATGCCGCACCACGCCGATACCCCGGCCCAAATTTCCGGATGACGGCCCGCCATCATCATCGCCATGTGCCCGCCTCCGCTCACTCCAATCAGGTAAATGCGGCGCGCATCCACCTGCGCGTTCCGCTTTGCCCACGCCACCGCATCGACAATATCCTGCACCGCCAGATCCGAACCCAGCGCCGCCGGGGTGCGGTTCACGCCGCGAAAATTCGGGTGAATGAAATGCCAGCCCTGCTGCCGGCACCACTGCCAGTACGGAAGACTGCTGCCGGTTTGGCGGTGATCGGCGGACCACGTGTGCAATCCCACCAATAATGGTCGCCCCGCGCGGGCGTCGGCCGGTGTCCACCACATCGCCGGTTGCTCGCTCTGGTCCGCCGTACTGCGCACGCGAACCTCCTTCACCTGCGCCGGCCAGTTTTCTGCCGCACTCACTGGCAGCAGCGGCAGCAACCCCAGCGCCAGGACGCGCGCAATCCGGAAAACAGGCTCGGCCGTCTGGGCATTGGATACCATGGGCGCCTCCAGGACGTGGGGTGATGCTGCGCTTCGCTCCCGCCCATTCAATTCCGCCCCGCGTTCACCCCCGCCAACAGGATCTTCTCCTTCGGGAGCGATGCGATGAGGTCCGGCAGATCGTAGGCCCGCAGCGCGCCGAACACGGTGTTAATCTGCTGATTGGCCGTCATTGGCTTTCCCATGATGGACATCCAGGACGGCAGCGGGTCCAGCAAGCGGACCGACGAGAACATTTCGGACTCCAAGGCCACCGCATGCAGCGCCGGCGTCATGGCTTCGCCGCCGGCGACGATCAGCGGCCTTGCCGGGGCTGCGGCGGGATTGAGCGCGGCCAGATAGCGGGCGCAGACCAGCACATCCTCGGCCCGCATCCCGACAAATGATTTGCCGAGCAGATAGGCCAGGGTCCACTGCTTGGAATTCGTTCCGATCGTTTTGCCAAAGGCGTCCCGCCCCACCGGCGAGCCGGTTTCGCCGATGCCACGCAGATCGACCGCCAACACGCGGTGCCCCGTCCGCACCAGTTTTTCAATCGGCCCGCCGTCCGCCGCATCCAGGTGCTTGCCGTCGCCATGGACATACAGCACCGGCGCCGCGCCCGAATTTTTTTCGGGCGTAAACAACAAGGCGGGGAGCACGATGCCCGGCTCGGGCTCAAGCGTGAGCTTGCCGATGGAATAGCCCACGCGGGCGATCGCGCCACGCTCGGTCACCACCGGCTTCGGCAAGTCCGCCAGCGGCCGGACGCCCGCGAGGCGCCGCACTTCCGGCAAAGCCGCGGCAGCGTTCTGCCAGAGCCGCTTTCGTTCCCCGGCGAGCTTTTCCGCCTTCTCCTGCTGCAGCTCTGGGAGCGACCGCGCGCCCGGCATGCGCAGCGTCTGACCGTCAGGCGAGCTGTTGAGCAGGTTTTCCGCGAGCGTGGGAAAATCGCTTTCGGTGAACGGGCGATCCGCCCCATGAAACCAGCGCACAAACCAGCGCGCGCCGCCCACGCGGTGTTCGACCGGATAGCCGTGCACCGTGTCGGCTTCAATCAGATCCACCCGTTCCGGGAAACCAAGCCGGCCATAAAACCGCTTGGCTTGCCGGAAAAGCGCCCACGAACCCGTGATATCAAAGAAATCGCGCGTGGCCGTCATGATGAGGGTCGGCCGCGGCGCCCGCATCAGCACGTAGTCGGTCTGATCGAGTCCATCGCCGAGCTGGTTGTAGAGATTTTGCTCCACGTCCTGGGGGCCGATCGTCTCCAACAACCGGCGAAATCCCGTCAGATAACATCCGGGCGCGGAAACCGCGAAGCGTTCATCCACCGCGCCAAGGTAACTCGACATCGTGCCGCCGCCGGAAATTCCCGCGCAACCAAGTCGCTTCGGATCGATGTCGGACCGGCTTTCGAGATAATCCGCCGCGCGCATTCCGTCCCAGATCATCGTGCTGGCCAGGCTTTCGCCCAGGAGCGTGGCGCCGACGCCGAGCAATTGATGCTCCTGCGTCGTGCCGAAAAGCGCCTTGCCCTCGAGCCCGAGCAACTGGCGACGTTCGCCCTGGCCCACCGGATCGTAGCACAGGCAGGCCACGCCATTCTTCGCCATCATGATCGAGGCGCGTTGATACAGGTCTCGCGCCTTGGCGGCTTCGCTGTGACCCGTCGGATGCACCACGGCCGGGTGGGGTCCGGGCGTGAGCGGAAGGTAGAGCGTGGCCGAGACAAAAAAACCCGGCTGACTCTCAAACAGAATTTTTTCGAGCCGGTAGTCCGCAAACTCCATCTTGCCGGTCACCCGCGCATTCAGCGGCGTCCGCGCGGGAAACGGGCCGATCGCGCGGAGAAAACTTTCCCGCCGGCCGCGCTGCCATGCCGCCACCTGTTCGGGCGTCTTGATCTGCTCATAATCCGCGTCGCGACGGTCGAGGCTCGCGAAAGCAAGCTTCATCAGGTGCGCCTGCATCATCCCGCCCGGGGCCGCGCCGCCAGGGTCTTTGGGCAAAACGTTCAGGTCGGCGCCGGCCGCGGTGGCGGAAAACGCGAGCGCACCCGCCGCGCAGCCCAGCGCACATCGCGCCGCCATCAGCAATCGATCGAATCCGGAAGTATATTTCATTGTAGAAGAGGGGCATTCGTGGCGGCAGCCGGAGAGCAGCGCCCGGCAACACGAATCAGGTCGGATCATGTTGCCCGGAACCATCGAACGACCCCGAACATCCGAAGGCCAGCGATCGGGGCAACC
>JBEENF010000026.1:0-17307 GCA_041192325.1 Verrucomicrobiota bacterium | reverse complement strand
CGCCGGCCGCATTATTGCGGTCAACGATGGATGGAAAGCGGATGCGGCGCTTGCCGCCGCCGCGGAGCGAGTCGGCGCCTTTAAGCTCAAGGAGGGCAGCCACGACTCTGCGATGCTGGTCACGCTCGCGCCCGGCGCCTACACCGCCCAAGTCGCTTCCTCCGCCAACGGCATTGCGTTGATCGAGGTTTACGACGGATCCAGCGCGGCGGAATCGTCGAGCGAGCAACTGATCAACATGTCAACTCGCGGCGAGGTTGATGTGGGACAGGGAAATCTCATCGCCGGGTTCATCGTGACGGGGGAGGAACCGAAGCGGGTGCTCATTCGCGGGATCGGCCCCGGCTTGGCCCGCTATAACGTGGCCGGGGTACTCGCCGACCCCACGTTGGACCTCATGACCGCGGGCGGCGCGATGACTCTCGCGCGCAACGACAACTGGGAACTACCCGAGCAGGCGATGGGAGGCCTCACGACCGCGGCGGAAGCCACCGCCGCCGCGCGGGCCGCCGGAGCCTTCCCGCTCGACCCGGCCAGCAAGGACGCCGTCCTGCTCGTGACCCTTATGCCCGGCACCTACAGCGCGATCATGCGTGGCGCCAACAACACGAGGGGCACCGGTTTGATTGAAGTGTACGAAGTGCCCAATCGCTAATCAGAAGATGGCCCACTCCCCGGCGCGTCTTGCGACGCGTTGGGGATTTTTTTTGGGGTGAAGAAATTTCGCTCCCGGGCGTGCCCGTTGGGCGCAGGCCAATCCCAACCGGTCGGGCAGGACGCGCCACCCGCCACGCATTCGAGGCGCAATTACCACTGGTCACCGCCGCGTTTCGCGCCAAATTGCAGGCATGCCAACGACTCGAACCGTCGCGGATTTCGGGCTCGTCACGCGCCCGCCTCTCGTGGCCCTCGAACGTTTCCTCGCGGCGGGCGGGGGGGCCTTTTTGAATACCGGCTGTTGGGGACTGGAACGTGAAGTCCTGCGGATCAACCCCGATGGCCAGCCCGCGCTCACGCCGCACCCCTTCGCTCCCGAGGAAAAGGAAATTTCCGTCGATTTCGCCGAGAACCAGGCGGAGCTCGTCACTCCCGTCCTGTGCGATCCCGCCGCGGCGCTGGGCCGTCTGGGCGTTCTACAGCGGCGACTACAGACGGCCATGGGCGACGATCTGCTCTGGCCGCTGAGTCTGCCCGGCCGTTGGGATGCGCCCGAGCGCGTGAGGGCCGCCTCGTTTCAAGGCCGGCCGGAGTGGGAAGCGCAACGTGTTTACCGGCGAAATCTCGAGCGGCGTCACGGCAAGGCGCGGCAGGTCATCAGCGGCATCCACTATAATTTTTCCTTCACCCCGGAGTTCTTCACGGGCTGGCGGGCGAGCACCGGTTCCACCGTATCCGAAAAGGCATTGCGCGATGACGCCTATTTTTCCGTCATGCGCAATTTTCTCCGGACGCAGCACGTATTCAACGCCCTCTGGGGGGTGAGCCCGCCGGGCGACGATGCGTTCTGGCGTGATCTGCTCGCTCACACCCGCGCCGACCTGCGGGTGGACGCGGAATGCTGCTGCGACCGAATTTCCAGCGTACGGCTGAGTCCGCTGGGGTACGCCCTCGCCGCCGACGTGGAACGCCGGATCGACGTGACGTTTGCTTCGCTGGCGGAATATCGGACTAAAATTGCCGAAGCCGTCCAGCCCTCGACGCCGGGCCCGGCCTTGCTGGCGCATGAGCGGGAATTCTACAGCCCCGTCCGACCGAAACCGGCGCCGGCGGACGGACCCGCCAGCGCCGCCTCCTCGCGCGGGGAACGTTTTGCGTTGCTCGATGCCCTCCAACGCGACGGTGTCGGCTATCTTGAGTTTCGCGTCTTCGACCTCGATCCCTTTGAACCGCTCGGCGTCGGCCTGGAGGCGCTGCAATTTTTTCACCTGCTGATTCTGTCGAACTTGTTTTCTCCCAGCCCGCTGCTTTCCGCCGACGAGCGCGTTCTCATCGCGGACCGCAACCGTTGGTCGACGCTCTGCGGATCGTCGCTTCGCGCCGCCCCCTGCCAGCCCGGTCCCGCGGAGGAAGACGCGGCGGCAGCGTTGTTCGAGACCATGGCGACCATCGCCGGCCACCTGCCCCTGCCCTATGCCGATGCCGTGGCGAACGCCCGCGAGCGCTGGGCTGGCCGGCGACCGCGCCCCATCGATCGGCTGCGAGCGGCCCTCGGCGCCGGCTCGCGGGCGACGCTCGAGCTCGGACTGCGTCTCGCGCGCCAGCACCGGCAAAGCCTCACCCATGCCGCTTAAAACACTCGAACTATCCACCCAGGTCCTGATTGCCGAAGCCCAGCGGCGCGGCATCGACGTCGAGATCCTTGATGCCGACGACAACTTTATCGCGCTGCGGCGCGACGGTCGCACCGAGTACGTCAAGCAGGCCACGCGCACCTCCGCCGACCCCTACATCAGCGCCTTGCTGATGGAGAACAAGGAAGTGACCAAGAAGGTGTTGCGCGCGGCGGGTCTGCGCGTGCCAGCGGGGGGAAAATATCGCTCGCTCGCCGCGGCCCTGGCCGACCATGCGAGCTACGCTGGGCGCAAGATTGTGGTGAAGCCCAACAGCACGAATTTCGGCGAAGGCGTCGCAATCCTCGAAGCCGATGCCGGGGAGCCGGCGTATCGCGCCGCGGTGGAGGCCGCGTTCGCGCTCGATGCGAGCGCGCTTGTGGAGGAGTTTGTCGCCGGCCGGGAATATCGGTTTTTGGTGATCGGCGGACGCACCCGCGCGCTGCTGCACCGCATTCCCGCCAACGTGCGCGGCGACGGACGCGCCTCGATTCGCGAATTGGTGGCGGTGAAAAATCGAGACCCCAATCGCGGCGAGGGCTACCGAAAACCACTGGAGCGCATTCGCCTCGAGGCGACCGAGCTCGAATTTCTCGCCGGCGAAGGGTTGTCGCCCGAAAGCGTGCCCGCAGCCGGCAGGGTGATTTACCTGAGAAAAAATTCCAACATCAGCACCGGCGGCGACAGTCTCGATTTAACCGACACGATGCCCGCGGTGTACCAACATTGGGCGGAGCAGGCCACCGCTGCCGCGGGCGCCGCCATCTGTGGACTCGACATGATCATTCCCGACCTGACGCGCGAGGGAGCAGACGCGGCCTATTGTATCCTTGAACTGAATTTTAATCCGGCGCTCCACATCCATGATTTCCCCGCCGAGGGTTCGAACCGGCAGGTCGAGCGGTATGTGTTGGACCTGATCGGGTTTGCGTGATGGCCCCATTGTCCCCGTCATCCCCCCGCGCTGCTGATCGCCCGGCAACGCAAAACCCGCGAACCCGTTCTCGCCTCGCTCAGGCGCGCGCGCACACTGGGTCGCGTTGCATGCGCAATGACTGTATTTTCTCCGCCGATCGCCGCTATCGCTATACCCTGATCCACCGTTGGGACGAACTGCTCACCCCTCACCCGGCCCGCGGTATTGCGTGGATCTGCCTGAATCCGAGCACGGCCGATGAGCACCAACTCGACCCCACCCTGCGGCGCATCCGGGATTTCTCCGCGACGTGGGGCTACTCATATTTTGTCATGCTGAACCTGTTTGCCTGGCGCGCCACGCTGCCCGCCGACATGCGCCGCGCGGCGGATCCGGTCGGGCCGGAGAACGATCGCTGGATCGCGCACTGGGCGGGTCAGGTCGACCGCGTGATGGTGGGTTGGGGCGAACATGGCGCCCATCTCGAACGGCACACCGCGGTGCTGCGGTTGCTCGATCCGGCCAAAACGTTTTGTCTCCAGCGCAACGCGAGCACGCAGCCCAAGCACCCGCTCTACGTGGCGAAGGCGACCAAACCCGCCTTGTTTCTGGCGAGCTGAATTCGTGGCGGCGCCGCGAGCTGAAAGCCGCCGGCCCGCGAACAGGGGCAGGATCAAGCGCGCGTGCCTTTGAACGGTGGTCGAGGCAGCCCGCCGGTAAGTCGGCCCGCGTCATTCCCCCTTGCTTCGGATTGAACCCGCGTGACTCAATATCCCACCCAACCCCTCGAAATCCATGAGTTCTACCCATCTCACGTGCCTCCGCTCAATCGTCGCAGGAGCAACCGCCCTGCTCTTCCTCGCCACCCTCACCGCGCAGGTGGCCCCGACCGGAACCATTGAGGGCCGCGTGCTCAATGCCACCAGCGGAAATTACCTTAACAATGTGCGCGTGGCAGTGAAGGACACCCTCATTGAGGCGACCACGAACCAAAACGGCGAATATCGCATTTCTGGTCTCCCCCCTGGCACCGTAACCGTGGGCGCGGTTTTTACCGGGCTCACCTCGCAAGCCCGGCAGGTCAACGTAATCGCCGGGCAGACCGTCCGGGGCGACTTTGAACTGTTACTCAGAGGCGCCCCCGGGGACCCGAGTGTCGTCCAGCTCGCAGCGTTCACCGTGGAAGAGCGGGAACTCACCGCCGCAGGGGCAGCGCTCCACGAGCAGCGGGCCGCCCCGAACATCAAGAATGTCGTGGCGATGGAAGAGTTTGGCGACCTCGGCATCTCCAACCCGGGCCACTTTCTCACCTACGTGCCCGGGGTCAGCAATGTCTACAACACGACGGGGGAGGTCGAAGGCATCGGCATGCGCGGCATGGCGTCCAGCGGCACGGTCGTGACCTTCGACGGCGCTCCGGCCGCGAGCAACGATCCCGCCTCGCGCTCCTACAATTTTTCCGGCACGAGCGTCGCCAATCTCGAGCGCATCGAAGTTACGAAGGTGCCAACGCCCGATCTTCCGGCCAACGCCGTGGGCGGCACGATCAACATGATCACCAAGAGCGGTTTTAACCGCCGCGCCGCGCAGTTTCGCTACAACCTCCTCGCGACCATTCAAGCCAAGGGATCGCACGGGAACTTTCCGTCCCTGGGCGAGAAGCTGGCCGGCACCGATGTGAAGACCACTAAACTGGGCATCCAACCCGGCTTCGATCTCAGTTATGCGCGGCCGATCGGCGATTCCTTCGCCTTCACGCTCAACGCGGGGCGCAACGCGCGGTATCAGGATCGTGAATATCACATTCCCACCTGGGACCGCGTGCGCGGGGTGCAGACCGCGTCGACCCTCAATTCGGTCATCAACATTTTCTACCAGGATGTTCTGGCGCTGGGCGCCGACTGGAAGATGGGCCGGAGCGTCTTCCGGGTGCGCACCGACCACTCGCGCTACAATGCCATCACCCGGCAGAATCAGTTCGGCTACAACTTCGGCGCCGGCGCCAACGGCAACGGCACCAGCACGACGGGCGCGGCCGCGGGGGTTGGCGCCCTGACGCAAACCGCGGGCGCGAACCCCAACCAATACCGGCGCCTGATCAACGGCCGGATCAGCCACGACTACACCGGCGACCAATGGAAGTTCGACTGGTCGGCCGGCTACTCCGAGGCGCGGCGCGACTTCCGCGATATGGATGAGGGCATGTTTTATACGGCGGCATCCACGCTCTCCAATGTGGTGGTTTCCGCCCAAGGCCTGGACGGAATTTCACGGGGCGCCCTCCCCAAGCTGTCGGTGCAGACGCGCACGGGCGCTGCCGTTGACCCGTACGATGTGACGCGATTCACGCTGAACAGCGCTACTTCGGGCCAGATGATTTTCAAAAACTCCCTCAAAACCGGGGGCGCCAATGTCTCCCGCTCCTTCGCCACAAAACTGCCGCTCACCTTGAAGGCCGGCGTCGCCATCGAAAAGACCGAGCGCGACAATGTGGTGGAAAGCAAGACGTGGAACTTTCGACCGCCCGCCGCCGCCGGCCAGCTCGTGGGCAATTACAACATCGTGGCGGATGAATATTCGGCCCGGCGCAGGTTCGACGACGACATCAGGATCAAGTTCGTCAGTGCGACGAAACTGTATGACGTCTATCGCGAACACCCCGAATACTTCCAACTGGTGGAGAACACGGCCTACTCCAACCGGGTCAACAACTCGAAGCTGTTGAAGGAGACGATTTCCGCTGCGTATCTCCGCGCGGATCTTAAAGCGCTGGACAACCGGCTCTGGCTGGTCGCCGGCGCCCGTTTCGAGCGGACGGACGACGAAGGTTACGGCCCGTTGAACGACATTCGGAACACCTATGTGCGCAATGCCGCCGGCAACATCGTGCTCACCAACGGGCGGCCCACCCAAATTGTCACCGACGCCCTGACGCTGGCCAAACTGCAGTTCAAGGAGCGCGGAGCCTTCAGCGAGAAAAGCTACGACGGATATTATCCCAGTATCAACGCCAGCTATAATATCGGCGAGAAGTTCGTCCTGCGCGCTGCGTTTGCCCGCACGATCGGCCGACCGGACTTGAGCTTCATCATTCCCGGCACCTCGATCACGGACCCGTCGGCCGCAGCCCCCACCATCACGGTGACCAACACCGGGTTGGAGCCGTGGACCTCGAACAACTACGACCTCACCCTCGAGAGCTACGAGTGGAGGGGTGCGACGCTGGCGCTCAGCGGGTTTCGAAAGGACATCAGTAAATTTTTTACGGCGGTGCGAATTCCCGCGACCCAGGCGCTGCTCGATCAATATGGCCTGCCGGACGATTTGCTCACGTCCAACTACGAGATTATCACGCGCGAGAACTCCGCGAACGACGCCCAAATCAACGGCGTTGAGTGGAGCTGGCGGCAATCGTTGCGGCCGTTTAATGCCCTCCCCGGGTGGGCGCGATCGCTGGGATTTTTCGTCAATGGCACGCACCTGCGCATCGGCGGTCCGGGCGCCGCCGATTTTACCGGCTACTCGACCCGGATCATCAATTACGGCGCCGCGTTTGCGCGCGGCAATTTCGCCGTGAAGTTGAATGCGACGTATTCCAACGGCCCCCGTGCGGCGACGGTGGCCGCCAACGCCACCACCCCAGCCGACACCTATTCGGCGGTTGCGCCCCGGACACTCGTTGGCGGATCCATCGAATACCGTATCAGGAAATCGATCACGCTGCATCTGTCCGGCCAGAACCTGACGAACGTCTATTGGCGCAACATGACCTATTCCCCCGGGGCGCCGGAATACACCCGCATCGCCCAGCTTCGCGACACCGGCATCGCTTACGTCATCGGGGTTAAAGGCGAATTTTAGCCGGGAAAAGGGGTCGGGCACGGGGTTCCGTGGGGCGCCCCTCGGCGAGGGCTGCGTTGCGCGGCGGGAATTTCCCCTGCCCGCCTCGCTCAACGCAGGCGGAGAACCTCACAATCCCACGTGCCTTCCTGGTTCGTGGTCGTGACGGAATCGACGCGCGTGGCCTCCGCATGGATTTGGGTCCACACCCGGTCGCTCCCTTTGTTGCGGAAAATCGAGATGATCAACACCCCGTCCCCATCCAGGAACCTGCCGTAGCTTCGGAGCACTTCGCCGGGACGGGCGGCGTAGTAGATCGATTCGGAGAAGATCACGGCGTCGAATTTCTCGGCGAGTTGGAGGGCCTGCATGTCCGCCACCAGATACTGGACGCGGCTGCTCGCGAACGCCTGCGCCCGACTTATTGCCACCTCGGCAATGTCCACTCCCACCAACCGCTGGTAGTCGTCCGGCGTGAGGCGCCGTTGCAGCAAAGCCTCGCCGCAGCCGATTTCCAGCAGGCGCCCGCCCGGAGCATGCCGGCGCAACAGCGCAACGCAGGCATCGAGGCGCGGCGTTTCCGCCGCCGTCTGGAGTCCCGCCCAATGTCCCACGCTGTATTCGTGGTTCCAGCGTGCGGCGCGATTGCGCAGGACTGCGCGGGCGAACCACGCTCGAAGGGATTTGAACGATGCCATGGCAGAGGTAGCGATGAGGGAGGCGCCAACCCGGCGCAGCGCCACCGGAAAGGAAAAGGGGAGCGTGGCGGCAGGCCACTTAAAATGGCGGTGCGGCGCGAAGAGAAGCCGAGCACCGCGCGCGATCACACGTCAGTGGAGCTTCACCCGGCCGGGGCACAGAACGCAAAGCAGGCCGGGCCGGGTTCAGTGCGGATATTTCGCGGGACGGGGGCAGGAACATCGACCCACGCAACCGCAGCCCCTGGCTCATTTCCGCAACGTCAGATTCACGCGGCGAAGGTCCATCACGGATCCGCCCGGCACTTGTAGCGCGCGTAATGTGAGCTGGCCGCGACCTCGCTGCAGATTGATCGTCCCCAGCGCAAGCGGCCGAAACTCCTTCATCTGCGATTCAGCGGGGGGTCGCGGAAGCGTGTCCTGGTTGGTGTACAACGGCGGATCCCAACCCGGCGAGACTTTTCCCCTGACGTGGTTCTGCTTAAAGCTGAGCTCGATCATCGCGCCGGCGTCCTGCACCGGGCACGTGTAATCGAGCACGACGTCGTAGATCCCCGTCGTATGCACCTCGATCTCCCAGCTGATCTGGTCTTCGACCGTTTTCCAGTTCACGAAGTAGGAACTGTTGGGCGCGGTGCTGCTGCGCTTGACCCCGCCGCGGGGTACACCATCGCGCGCCGGGAGCGGCGTCCACGGGAATTCGACATAACCCACCGGATAGGGCCGGTCATCGGGGACGACGCGCGGTTCATTTTTACTTCCCGGGACAACCCCTCCTGCCGTGAACTCCGCGGCGCCGCCAAAAACGTCCCGGCGCCAGGCGGCAACGGCTTTCGTGAGCTGCGCGGCAACGGCCGGTTTCGCCCGGGCAATGTCTTTCGTCTGCCCCGGATCGGCGACCATGTCGAAAAGCGCGCCGCGGCTGTCGAGCCGGTATTGCGGCGTGCGGACGCTGACCTGGCCATTTTGATGCGAAAACAGCTGCCGCTCGGGCCACTGGAGCGACCTGCCCAACAGCAGCGGCGAAAGATCGGAACCGTCCAGCGGCTTGTTGCCCATCCGTGGCACTCCCGCCAGCGCGGTCAGGGTCGGCAGGAGGTCGATGGCGCCGGCGATTTCGCGGACAAACGTGCCCGGCTTGATTTTGCCCGGCCAGCGGACGAGCAAGGGAGACCGCAGTCCGCCTTCATCCGTCGAGCCCTTCCGGCCTTTCATGCCCCCATTCCACCGCGAGCTGTTCGGCCCATTGTCCGAAAAATAGAGCACGATCGTGTCTTTCTCCAGCCCGAGCTCCTGTAGTTTTTTCAACACGCGACCGACGTTATCATCCTGGTTCTCCAACATTGCCAGGGCGCACCGCGTTAGGTCCGGCTCCTCCAGCGCCGCTTCCGTCGCGACCTGGACGAGCGGTTTGCCCTTAAAGCGCTGCCAGTATTTTTCCGGCGCCGACCACGGCGAGTGCGGCGTGGTGAAGGGGACATAGCAGAGGAAGGGCTTGCCGCGGTTTTTTTCAATAAACTCAATCGCCCGACTCGTGCAGAGATCGACGATGTAACCGCGCTCGCGGATCATCCGGCCGTTGTGCTCGACGGGCGGATCGAAGTATTCGCCCCAGTGGCCCGCAGTGTAGCCGTAGTATTCATCGAATCCTCGCGCGAGCGGGTGATAGGGCCATTGGCTCCCGTTGTGCCATTTGCCGAAGGCTCCCGTGGCGTAGCCGCCCGCCCTAAACGCGTCCGCCAGCGTCTTCTCATCCGTGTTCAGCCGTTCCAGTCCCGTGGATACACCGCGTACTCCGCCCCGGGAGTGATAGCGGCCGGTGAGAAACTCGGCCCGCGTCGGCGCGCACACCGAGCAAACAAAGAACCGGTCAAACTGCGCGCCCGCCTTGCCGATCGAGTCGATGTTGGGCGTGCCCACCATTTGGTTGCCATTGATGGCGTAGTCGCCCCATCCGGCGTCGTCCGCCAGGAAAATCACGACATTGGGCGGCTTGGACTTCGCCGGGGTGGCAGCGCGCGCCGCAACGGCCGTGGCCGCGAGCGCCGTCACCATGAGGACAAGGAGGCGGACGGAGGAACGCAGGTTTTTCATGAGGGGGAATGGAGGTCCGTGATGCCAGCCGTGCTTGCGTCCGACAAACTGTGAAGCGCCGGCAAAAGGGGCGTTTGCGAGTGACATGGCAGGGGTTACTCTCAGTTGCGCGGGGGGCGGATGGTGAGGGCGCCACCCTGATCAAGCGCCGCCTCGTGCACGATCAACCCATCCACCGCGTGATGCCGCGCCACCAGGAGCGGACCTTGGGCCGCGGTTTCGGTGGCAAAGGTCAGGAACCCGCCCTGCAACCGGAAGAATTTTTGCACCGCTTCGTCCCCGGGTTGCGGCCGGTAACCGCCCGCGTGAACGTCGGAGGAAGGACCACAGCCAAACTCCCGCGTACCGGTGGTCGGATCGATCGAGAAGTACTGCCAGTGCCGATCGCCACACGCGACCACGAGATTGCGCTGCGTGCCGAGAAAGCGCCGAAGCTCATCGCCCTCGTGCTTGAAGCCCGAGTTGGCGAGATTGTCGTTCTTGTTGCCGCGATCCGGACCCACGATCGGCGTGGGACTGAGCACAATTTTAAAGGTCGCATCCGAGGCCGCAATGGTCCGCATGAGCCACGCTTTTTGGACGGCGCCCAGAATGCTTTTCCCGGGTCCATCGGGGTCGGTGTTGGCGCTGCGATACTGCCGGCCTTCCGTGACCCAGATCTGAACATGCTTGCCATGACGGAAAGTCCGATACGGCAGCGGAGAGCCCGGCGTCTGTTCCGCAAAAATCGAAACGCCTTCCTTCCATGTCAGCGCGCCATAGGTCTGCCCCGGCCAGCAATCGTTCTTCAGAATATCGTGGTCGTCGTAGGTGTAGTAAACCGGCGTGGCATTGTGGAAGGTGCGCTGAAACGGCAGCGCGAACAGGCGGTTCCATTTGAACCGCGCCAACTCCGCCGAGGTCGCCCAAGGGTCCGGCTTGTCGTAGTACTCGACGTCGCCCGTGTGCACCATGAAGTCCAACTCCATGCGGTGCATCGTGTCGTAAAGCCGATGGCCCCGGGCCGGATCGTCCCGCCGCGGATAATCTCCACATGTCACCACCGCGAATCTAACCGGCGCGGCGAGGGTGGCCGGCTGCGCCGTATGAAAGGCGCCTTCGACACTCGAGCCGGCCCTGCCTTGCGCGTCCCGTGCTTCAACGCGGACGCGATACGCGGTACCCGGCTTCAGTGACGCGACGGTAAATTGCTGCGTGTAGTCCCGCTTGGAATCGACCGCGGCCCATGCCGTGGTAATGGGCGCCCCGCCCGCCCGGGGCGTCAGCACGACCCGGGTGGAACCAGCCGCCCCCGGAAGCGCGCCGCGCATTTCCGCGAGGGTTTTTCCCGGAGCCAGTTGCGTCCGCCAGTCCGCCTTTTCCGCAATTTCAATGAGGGCCTTTTCCGCCGCCGCCTTCCCCGCTTTCGGGGCGGCGGAACTCATCCCGGATTGCCGCGCCACGTCGGTCGCCGCCTTCCAGCCCTCGCGGTTCCCGTCCAGGGAGGGCTCGCGAAACACCGCCCCTTGCCAATTCGCTTCCGGCGCGACCGTCAGGCGGGTCCAAATCACCGCGGTGTCCGCCGTGACCTCGCCGATCTTGATTCCATTGCCCTGATAAACGGCGGCGCCGGCCAAGGTGACGCACCCAAGACTGGTCATGAGCAACAGGATCCGGGATACGGGAGGCATAAGGGGGTGGGGTTTAACGGACCAAAAACATCGTCTTTGGCCCGGGTGTCCAGAGGGAACGACCCGCCGCGGGAGGCGCCCGCAACGGATGCAGTGCCAATCGCAACGAGTGCGCAGCACGCGGACGGCTTTTCTGGCACCCTTCACCCCGCTGCCCGGCCTTCGGGTTGGCGCCTCTCCCTCCCTATGATCGCTGCCGCCACCGGACCCACCCCCACCTTCGCCGTGCTCGATGCCAATGAAGCCACCGCTTCGGTGGCCTACCGGCTCAACGAACTCATTGCGATCTACCCCATCACGCCGTCGTCCGCCATGGCGGAGAGCTGCGACGAATGGGCGGCGGCGGGTCGGCGGAATTTGTGGGGTGAGGTCCCGAGGATCGTGCAAATGCAGTCGGAGGGCGGCGTTGCCGGCGCCGTTCACGGGGGCCTCCTCGGTGGCGCGTTGACCACCACCTTTACCGCGTCACAGGGCCTCCTGCTCATGATCCCGAATCTCTACAAGATCGCGGGAGAACTGCTGCCGTTCACGATGCACGTGAGCGCCCGGGCGCTCGCCGCCCAGGGGCTTTCGATTTTCGGCGACCATCAGGACGTGATGGCGTGCCGCGCCACCGGTTGCGCGCTGCTCTGCAGCAACTCGCCGCAGGAAGCGCAGGATCTCGCCCTCGTGGCGCACGCCGCCAGCTACCGCGCCCGCGTGCCGTTCATCCACTTCTTTGACGGCTTCCGCACCTCGCACGAGGTCGCCAAAATCACCACGCTGTCCGACGACGACCTGCGCGCGGTGATCGACGAGGCCGACATCGCGGCGTTTCGCTCCCGGGCCATGACGCCCGACCGCCCCACGCTGCGCGGCACGGCGCAAAATCCCGATGTCTATTTCCAAGGTCGCGAAGCCTCCAACCGGTTCTATCTCAGCGTGCCGGAAATCGTGCAGGGCATGATGGACCGCGTGGCCGCCGTGACCGGCCGCGCGTATAACCTCTTCGAATACCACGGTCACCCCGCCGCCGAACGGGTGATCATCGCGATGGGCAGCAGCGTCGAAACGATCTCCGAGACGGTCGACTGGCTCGTGGCCCGCGGCGAAAAAGTCGGCGTGCTCGCGGTGCGGCTGTTCCTGCCGTTTCACGTGGAATCTTTCCTCCGCGCGCTGCCGCAAAGCACGCAGGCCATCGCGGTGCTGGATCGCACCAAGGAGCCGGGCAGCCTCGGTGAACCGCTTCTGCTCAACACGATCGCCGCCCTGCACGAAAGCCAGTCGCCGCTCGCCGGCTCGCGTCGCGTGGTCGGCGGCCGCTACGGACTGGGCTCAAAGGAGTTCACCCCCGGCATGGCTCGCGGCGTATTCGACCACCTGACCCGCGCCGAACCGCGGCGCAATTTCACCATCGGCATTCTGGACGACGTCACGCTGACGTCGCTGCCCTACGATCCGGATTTCGATCTCGAGGGCGCGAGCGTGCGCCGCTGTGTCTTCGTCGGCCTGGGGGCCGATGGCACGGTGGGGGCCAACAAGAACTCGATCAAAATCATCGGCGAGCAGACCTCGAACTACGCGCAGGGTTACTTCGTTTACGACTCGAAGAAATCGGGTTCGATGACGATCTCTCATCTGCGTTTCGGTCCGCAGCCGATCCGCGCGCCTTATCTTATTCGCCAGGCGGAGTTCGTGGCCTGCAGCCAGTTTCAGTTCGTCGGGCGCATCGACGTGCTCGGCTACGCGGCGCCCGGCGCGACCGTGCTGCTTAACTCCGCCTTCAGCCCCGAGGAAACCTGGCGAAAACTGCCGCGCGACTGGCAGCAGACCATCGTGGCGAAGAAGCTGCGGCTCTTCCTGATCGACGCCACTCAGGTTGCCTTCGACAGCGGCATGGGCCGGCGCACGAACACCGTGCTGCAGACGTGCTTCTTCGCGTTGTCCGGCGTACTCCCGCAGGCCGAAGCCATCGCGCAGATCAAGCAGGCGATCGCCAAAACCTACGGCAAAAAGGGCGACACGATCGTCAAGACCAACCATGCCGCGGTCGATGCCGCGCTCGCGGGTCTGCGCGAAGTCGCGATTCCCGCCAGGGTGGACGCCGCCGCCGTCGTCGTTCCGCCGCCCTCCTATTCCGACGCGCCCGAGTTCGTCCGCCACGTCACCGCCCGACTGCTCGCCAACGAAGGCGACCTGATGCCGGTGAGCGCCATGCCGCTCGATGGCTGCTGGCCGACCGGCACCACGCGCTTTGAAAAGCGCAACATCGCCCTGGAGGTACCGTCATGGGATCCGGCGATCTGCATCCAGTGCAACAAGTGCGTGATGGTATGCCCGCACGCGGCGATTCGCGCGAAGTTTTTCGAACCCGCCGCGGCGGAAGGCGCCCCGGCCGGCTTTCAAGCTGTGCCCTTCCGCTCCACGGAAATTCCGGGCCAGCGCTACACCTTGCAGGTCGCGCCGGAGGATTGCACCGGATGCACGCTTTGCGTCCAGGTCTGTCCGGCGAAAGACAAAAGCAATCCCCGCCACAAGGCCATCGACATGGTCGCGCAACCGCCGCGGCTGGAGACCGACCGCGCCAACTGGAAGTTCTTCACGTCGCTCCCTGATCCCGATCGTACGAAGATCGATGCTTCGACGGTCAAGGGCGCCCAGTTCCTCGCCCCCCTCTTCGAATTCTCCGGCGCCTGCGCCGGCTGTGGCGAAACCCCTTATCTCAAGCTCCTCACGCAGCTCGTGGGCGACCGGCTGCTCATCGCCAACGCCACTGGTTGCTCCTCGATCTACGGCGGTAATCTTCCCACCACGCCCTACTGCTCCAATCGCGAAGGACGCGGTCCAGCGTGGGCGAATTCGCTTTTTGAGGACAACGCCGAGTTCGGCCTCGGCCTGCACCTCGCCGTCGAGCAGCGGGGGCGGACCGCCCGCGCGTTGTTGCAACGGGTCGGCCCCCACGTGGGCGACGATCTGGTCCACGGGCTGATGGGGGCCGATCAGAGCACGGAGGCGGGCATCGCGGCCCAGCGCGGTCGCGTGGCGGCGCTGAAGGATCGCCTGCGCGCGGTAGATTCGGCCGAGGCGCGCGCATTGCTCGCCCAAGCCGACGACCTCGTGAAGAAATCGGTCTGGATCGTCGGCGGCGACGGCTGGGCCTACGATATCGGTTACGGGGGGCTGGACCACGTTCTCGCCTCGGGCGCCAACGTGAAGGTCCTGGTACTCGACACGGAGGTTTACTCAAACACCGGCGGCCAATCCTCCAAGGCCACACCGATGGCCGCCGTCGCGAAGTTCGCCGCCGGGGGCAAGAGCGTGGCGAAAAAGGATCTCGCGCTCATCGCCATGCAGTACGGCCACGTCTACGTCGCCAAGGTCGCGTTTGGCGCCAAGGACAGCCAGACGCTTGCGGCCTTCCGCGAGGCCGAGGCCTATCCCGGCCCCGCGCTGATCATCGCCTATTCGCACTGCATCGCGCACGGCTACGGGCTGCACCTCGGCTTGGAGCAACAAAAGCTCGCGGTCGACTCCGGCTACTGGCCGCTCTTCCGCTATGATCCGCGGCTGGCCGTGGATGGCCACACCCCGCTCAAGCTCGATTCCGGCGCGCCCAAGATCGACCTCGCCCGGTTCATGGCCAACGAAACGCGCTTCGGCATCCTGCGCCACGTCGCCCCCACCCGCGCCGACGAACTCGCCGCCCAAGCTCAAAAGCAGGTGCGCCAGCACTACGCGTGGTATCAACGCCTCGCGGGCGCAGCCTCGTCCGCCACGCCTGCCACTCCCACGGTCGCAACTCCGCCCGTCGCGCCACCGCCCGTCACCCCTGCGCCGTAAATCTTATTCCACCCTCGGTCCCTGTCCCTGCTCGTGCTCGTGCGCCTCGCCCCGGTTATCACCCGCAAACTTTTCCCCTTCCGATCCCATGAACCTCACGACGAAATATCTCGGCCTGTCGTTGCGTAATCCCCTCGTCGTTGGCGCTGCGCCTTTTGGCGACGATGTGGCGGTCGCGAGCCGCCTCTAGGAAGCGGGCGCCGCGGCAATCGTCGTGCGTTCACTCTTCGAGGAGCAAATCGACCTGGAGCAGCGCGCGATGTCGCACCACATCGACACCGTCGCGGAGAGCCACGCCGAGGCCACCTCGTATTTTCCGGACTACGAGGATTACCAACTCACCCCCGACCGCTATCTCGATCAGATTACGCGGTTGAAGAGTGCCCTCACGATCCCCGTGATTGCTTCGCTCAACGGCCAGTTGCCCGGCGGCTGGGTCGACTACGCGCGCCGGTTTGAATCCGCCGGCGCGGATGCGCTCGAGTTAAACCTTTACCGCCTTTCGACTGATCCGGAGGTCTCAGGCGAGGAGGTCGAGGACGCCATGATCCGGACCGTGCGCGACGTGGTGGCCTCGGTGCGAATTCCCGTGGCGGTCAAGTTGTCGCCTTTTCACGCGTCGCTGCCGCATTTTGCGCGGCTGCTCGATCAAACCGGGGTGGCCGGCCTTGTGATGTTCAATCGATTTTACCAGGCGGACTTCGACATCGACGAACTGGAAGTGCAGCCGCAGTTAAAGTTGTCGGACTCGAGCGAACTGCTGCTGCGGCTGCGGTGGCTGGCGATCATTTCTCCCCATGTGCAATGCACGCTCGCGTCCAGCGGTGGCGCGCACACCGGCCACGATGTGATCAAGGCGCTGCTCGCCGGCGCCCATGCCGTGCAACTCGTCTCCGTGCTGCTGAAACACGGCCCGGGTATGGTCGGCACGCTCCTGTACGAGCTGGAGTACTGGATGAACGAGCACGGGTACACCGCGGTCGAGGAGTTCCGCGGCGCGATGAACCTGAAGCGCTGCCCCAATCCCGCCGCTTTCGAACGCGCCAACTACCAGCGCATTCTGCAAAGCTGGCGGATTTAACCCGACTTCGCCACCGGCCATTTTGAAACGCGAAAGTCTTCGCCCGACTCAACCTTGGTGCGGCGGCGCACCACGCGGCTCCGGGAGGCGATCAGCGAACTCGAGGCCTTTTTCTACAGTAGCGCCCGGCGAGGTCGGCAATCAGGCTTGCGGCCATCGCGCCCGAAAGGCGAGTTGGGCCTCGCGGTCGGGCACGTCGTGGTAATCGGCGCGCTGGAGAAATTTCATCGGATACGCGGATTCGAGGGCGAGCACGCACACGGTGGAGCCCGTGATCGTGAACACCGCGCGCCACGCGCCGCAGCCGATTTCGAACGTCGTGGGATCGCGGCGCCGGATGCGCCGCGTGCGGTGGGGACTCGGATCGCGCGACAGGAGCTCGACCAGGCGCGGCGTGAAATCGAGCTGCCACGTTTCCTGCAACCAGGTGCGTTGCGCGGTGGCGGGCGGGGAAAGCTGCACGGTAAACGGCGCGGGCTCGCGCTGCTCCGCTTCCATTGCGTCGATCCAGCCGGCGCGGGCCTCGGGGAACGCGTCGTGCGCGGGGATGTAGGGCTTCACGTCGAACACGGGCGTGCCGTCGACCAAATCGCACGGCCCCAGCAGTAGCCGGCGTCCGGATACGCCGAGCAGGGCGACGGAGGTGAGCCCGAGGGGGCTCGGCCGGTGGGGTGAACGCGTGGCAAACAGGCCGCGGCGGCGCGAGATGCCGCGCGGCGGCAGCACCAGGGGACGCCAGCTGTCGTTGCGATGAAACCACCAGAGCAGCCAGATGCGCTCCATGCCGGCAAGGTCCTGCAGCGCCTGCTCGTACCCGTGGCCGGCGAGCAATTCCAGTTCGTTGCGCTCTGCGGTGGCG
>JBEENF010000025.1:0-17329 GCA_041192325.1 Verrucomicrobiota bacterium | reverse complement strand
GTTTGTCGAGAAGACTCCGCTGGTCATCAAGACGGGGCCGGTGGTGGGCAATTGGCGACATGTATCGGACACGGGTTCGGGCCAGAAGCAGGATGTGACCCGCGCTACCCTCGTGCTCGGCATCGATCACGGAAAGGAGGTGCGCGGTGGCGCCTATGCGTATCAGGTAACCAGCGACAAAAACGGCGCGGGGGCGAAGGTGCTGAGGAATGATGGACAGGCGCAGGCAGCGCGTTTCGGCAGCGGCTCCACCGGCATCGTGTTCTGGTCGCCCGGAACACTTACGCTGCCGGACGGCGCGACGATCGAGGTGAACCGCGCCTGCGTGCTGCTGGTGAAGCCTGGCGAGGTGGTCGTGGCGGACCCGTATCAAAAAGCCGGCGTGGTCAAGCTGACCCTGACGGGCCGGCCCTTCGCCGTCACCCTCCCAGGCGGCCAAATGGCCGGATCGCCGGTGGCCGTGAAGACCGGCTCGTAACCGGAAGCCGGCCAGGGTTCTTCGGCGCAGGCCGCCAGCTGGCGCCGCGCTTCTCCGGCGTTAGGCGCTTTATAGACGGCCTTGAGTCGCCCGGCGATGGGCCGCCGAACCTGCCAGCGGCTGATTACGCATGAAATTTCCCTCGATGGAGAGGCGCTCCGAAACAGGGCCCGTGAAGTTGAACGTGCTGTTGCCCGATCCCGAGCTCGGCGGCTATGAAACCTGGCGCGCGCGCGCAGCAGTTATCTCGAAGTCGACGCGTCCACCGAGATTACCAAGAACTTGAAAGAGATGCTGGCACAACTCGCGGAGTGACCGCGCAACCGTGGGTCGCGGCCGCTTGGGGGGCTACAGCACGGGCCGACGTTCGTGCGCTTCCAGCGCGTCGCACAGACGTTCAAACCGCACCCGCAGGCGGGTCGCATTGGGCCGCCCATAGTGCCCGGGCACGATCCAATGCGCGCCAATCGCCCGCGCTTTGCGCATGCTCGCGGGAACTTGCGCCGGATCATCCGTAAAAATCGCCGGCGACGGCTGCGTGCGCATCATGAACCGCACCCACAAATCTCCGGTGAAAAGCAAATCGTGTTTCGCGGAGTGGAAGCCGCAATGGCCCACCGTGTGGCCCGGCAGATGAACCACGCGCAGTCCGCCCCAGAGCGGCAGCAGGTCGCCGTCGGTTATAGGCACATTGATCTTCGCCGGACGATAGGCGGTGCCCGCGTAGCCCGCGGCTTCGAGCCAGCCAGTCACCCGCGCTAACCCCGTATAGGGAAACGTGCCGTCAATGTGCGCCTGTTCGAGCGCGTGCGCATAGATCGGCGCGCCGGTCCACGCCTGCAATTCCGCCACGTTCCCCGCGTGATCAATGTGGCCATGCGTGAGCAAAATCGCGCGCACGTCCCGCGGCCCGACGCCGACGCGTTCCATCACCCGGCGAATGCGCGCGTGATCGCCGGGAAATCCGGTGTCGAGCAAGGTCACGCCAGCGGCATCCACCAGCACGTGTGGCACACTCATCACGCCACGGACGTGATGGAGTCCCGACGGCCAATCGGGATTTTCGGTTGGCACAAAATTACCCACGCTGGATCGATAGCAGATGTTCCGGACCGCCGCCACTCGCGCCAAAAGGCGACCCCGAAGCAAGAGCGCCACCACGCGATGGTGGGTCCCCGGCTACTCCGCCCCCAGCATCGTCTCAAACCAGACCAGCGGCGTGCCGTTGTAGTCCCCGCGCGCCACCTCACGAAAGCCGGCCTTCTGGTAAAATTCCGCGGCCCCCGAAGGCGAATCATAGCTGTCGAGCCGGATCGCCTGGCCGCAGAGCTCGACCGCCGCGAGGCGCGCTTCCTCCAGCAAACGCCGGCCGATTCCCTGCCGCTGGCGGCGAGGAGTCACCGCCATCGCGGTGAGATAGATCGGGCGGTCCACCGGGGTGAAGCCAGCAATCTGCCGCAAATAGGGACTCTGCGTCGAGAGTTTGAGCGAGCCAAGTACCCGCCCCTCGTCGCGAGCGACGAGCACAAGCGAGTACGTGATGTCGTTGCGCACGCCGAATTCGGACTCGGCCGCAAACGACCACGTGCCCGAACCGAAGCGCGTCGTGAGATCGCGCGCGGCGCCCAGACGCAACTCCGTGATCATGGGCGCATCCGCCAGCGTCGCAGCTTCGATGGCAATGGGTCCCGCCGTCATGCGCCCGCACGAGAATCATAAACCCGCCGACTTCAATGCGCCGCTGGATTTTTCGCCGAAAAATGAACGGGCCCGTGCGGGATTGTAACCTGATTCGGAAAAAAGATGATCTTCCGCATGGAAACATCCCCTTTTCGCCGCATCCGCCTTCTGGTCACGGTGATGGTTTGCGCGCTGCCCGCGGGATCGACGGCGCAGAATGTCATGAGCCCGCCGCCCGCCACGAGTGGCTCGCGCTTTCTTTCCGCCGCGCTCGATTTCCAGGCACTCCTGCCCGCTCCGCCGCCGGCCGGAACACTTGCCGCCGGCGTCGATCTCGAGGCGGTGCAGCAGGCCCAAGCGTGGCGAACGGCGGAGCAAGTCGCGTGGGCCCAAGTCGTCGCGAAGGACGATGTCTTCAACCACGCACGAATCGTCGGCTCTTGGTTCAACCCCGAAAAGGCGCCCCGCACCGCGGCTTTTTTCAAGGACCTCGCCGTCGATGTCGCGGCCGTCGACGTCGCCTCGAAAGAACCCTTCCTGCGCCCACGTCCCTCCAAGCTGGACCCGACGATCGACCCGTGCGTCCCATTGCCGAAAAGCACTTCATATCCCAGCGGCAGCGCGATGCAGGCCTTCGTCTGGGCCGAATTGCTGGCCGACCTGCTTCCCGCCAAACGCGAGGCCCTCCTGGCCCGGGCGCATCGCGCCGCGTGGGGCCGGGTGATCGGCGGCGTGCACTTTCCCAGCGACGTCGTGGCAGGCCGGATACTCGCCACCGCTTTTCTCGCGGAATGCCGGAAGAACGCGGCTTTTCGAGCGGCGCTCGCAGATTGCCGGCGGGAAGTGACGAGCCTGGCCGCGAGCGGACAGTAATATCGCGCCGCGACATCGGCGGCAGAGTCCGGTGGCGCCATTGCCTTCGCGGGGGCCGGGGCGCAGTTTGCGTGAATGAACTGGCTTCACTGGTCGCTTCTTTCCGCCCTCTTTGCCGGCGCCACGGCGATTCTCGCCAAGGTCGGCGTGACGGGCGTCGATTCGAATCTCGCCACTGCCCTTCGCACCACGGTCGTGCTGGCCTTTGCCTGGGCCGTCGCGCTCGCCACCGGTCCGACCGCTACGGTGTTCGCGCTGTCGCGCCGCACCTGGCTTTTCCTCACGCTGTCCGGCCTCGCGACTGGCCTGTCGTGGCTGTGTTACTTTCGCGCGCTCCAGCTCGGGCCGGCGTCAAAGGTGGCTCCGATCGACAAGCTTAGCGTACTCTTCGTGCTCGGGTTTGCCGCGCTGTTTCTTCACGAGCCGCTCACGGTGAAAACCGGGGTCGGCGGCGCGTTGATCGCAGCGGGAGCCGTGGTGCTCGCACTCAAGTAGCCTCGGGCTTTGGCCGAAGAATTTGACCCTTTGACCCGGCCAACCCTGATTCGCTGGATCGCGTCACCGCCGGGCTTGATCGCGCCGCCAGCCTCGAGGGAACAGCCGGAATTTTGGCCGGGCAGTGCTTCGGGCGTGCGCTTCGCCGCCGGGGCCGTCAGAAGTCCCGGCGGCATGCATCCGCGCAACCGTCATCATCAAGGCTACGATTTCGCGGCTCTCATGGCCGGGAGCCCTGATCTTCGCGCATTCGTCGCCCCCACCGGCCATGGCGCAGACTCGATCGATTTTTCCCATCCTTCAGCGGTCAAGGCTCTGAATCGCGCATTGCTGAAGACGTATTACGGAATCACCCGCTGGGATCTTCCGCCCGGCTATTTGTGTCCGGCTGTTCCCGGCCGGGCGGACTACATTCATCACTTGGCCGATCTGCTGGCCACCGATCACGACGGCCTTATTCCCCGCGGCCCTGAAGTCTCCGCGCTCGATATTGGAGTCGGAGCCAACTGCATCTACCCCATTATCGGCGCCCACGAATATGGCTGGCGTTTCGTCGGCTCCGACGTCGATCCCGCCGCTTTGCGCAATGCCCAGGAAATCATCCGCGCCAATCCCGCGCTCGCCGATCGCGTGGAGTGCCGCTTGCAGCCCTCGCCGTCCGCGTTTTTCCACGGCGTGGCGCAGGGCGGTGAAATCTTCGCCGCGTCACTCTGCAATCCCCCCTTTCACGCGTCGGCGGAAGCTGCCGCTGCGGGCACCCGCCGCAAGGTCCGCAATCTCACGGGCAAAGCCGCGCGCGACGTCACGCTGAATTTTGGCGGAGCCCGCGCTGAATTGTGGTGCGCGGGAGGCGAACTGACTTTCGTGCGGCGTCTTATCACGGAGAGCGCGACCGTTCCCCGTCAGTGTCGCTGGTTCACGACGCTCGTCTCGAAAAGCGCGCACCTGCCGGCGTTTGCTCAAGCGCTCCGCAATGTCCACGCCACCGACGTGCGCACGATTGAAATGGCCCAAGGCCAGAAAAAGAGCCGCATCCTCGCGTGGCGCTTTGCGGAGTCACGGGCGCCCCTGCCGGCGCCGCATCGCAATCGCCAGCCGACCATCGGCTCCCGGCTAGAACGCACGAACCGGCTTTGATCCTGTCTCACTCGGTTGCGGCGCCGCCATTTTTCTCCCGATTTCCTTCATCTTCCCGCCTTTCTCCCGTGTCCACTTCTGCTCCCTTCGCCCGGTTTGTCTTTGTCGACTTCGAGAACGTACCGTCCATCGACCTTGCTCCGATCGAGGGTAAACCGGTCCACGTGACGTTGCTGCTCGGCGAAAAACAACGGCGACTCGAAGTCACGCTGGTCCGCCAGATTCTTCGTCTGGCGGGGCAGGTCAGGTTGGTCGAGGTCGGCGCCTCGGGCCGCAACGCGTTGGATCTGGTACTCGCCGCGCATCTCGGCCGGGGGACAATCGAGTTTCCCGGCGCCGAATTCACGATCGTTTCGAAGGACAAGGACTTCGATCCGCTGGTCGCGCATCTGCGAGCAACCAGCATCGCGTTGAACGTCATCCTGATTTCTCCGAACTACCCTTTCTCAATCCAACGAAACGACTGCCCGCGGCGGCTCCACGCACCAAGCCTCACAAGCCCGCGGCGGTCCCACGGCCCGTCGCTGCCGGGAAATCTCCTCCGCTGGACAAAATGGAAAAACTGGTCGGTCGCCTTAGGTCCGACCACAGTCCGCGGCCCAAGCGCAAGGACCGATTGCTGCATCACATCAGCACGAGCTTCGGCAACCAACTCTCCGCGGCGGAGCTCGCCGAAAAAGCCAGCCAACTCGTGGATCGGGGAATCGTGAGGATCGAACCGGACGGAAAGGTGCGGTATCCGAGGCCGGCCAGGCCGGCGACCGGGGCGAGCGACGTATCACCGCCATAGGCCAATCCCTCCAATAACTCATCCAATTGGAAATTCTCGACCGTTTTGCCCGCCACCCGCGGTTTCGATGATGCGTGTCCGTTCGTAGTTGAAATCTTTCCGATTACAGCGCGGGGCGCCATTGCCGCCCAGCTTGTCATTAGTCGGATTTGCCGATCACTCGTGCTCGCCAACCATGCCTCCTCTTGCCCGCGAAGTCCGTCCCGGTCCGTCTGCCGGCCAAGTGATTAATGAGCACGGCGTCATCGAAACCGTCCCGAACGGCTGGACGCTGCTGGCGCCCGGCGATCCGGCATTGAGCCGCCGCATCAAGCAGGACGGCCCCACCCTCACGGTCATCGAGCTGAAAGGTCGCAAACGTTTTTCGCGCGGCATCTGGGCGCCTCCAGGCCGCGTCGACGCCTTGCGCGCCGAACTCGCGATCGAACGAGCGCAGCCCTCTTACCAGAAGAAACTTGATGGCGGGCGCCAGCGTCGCGCCGCGGCGCAGGAGGACTACGCAGTCGACTTCAAGGACGCGGTCTTTCGTTTTCTGAATTTTAATCCTGCGCACCGCGGCGCCGCGGACACGCTGGCTAATCTCATTACGGAACACGCCACCCCGGTGGGCAGCGGCACCGTGGCCCGCACCGAACGGATTCCCATCGAAGAGCGCGCCGCGGCCGCCACCATCGCCTGGCTGCGGCATCAAACCACCGGCTACGACAATATGAATATTCCCCGCGAGAAGGGCCGCCGGCGGGAGGTGCGGCGGATGCTCGCGCAGCGTTCGGTTCAATTGCTGGCCAAGTACCGCTCGGGCCAGTCCATTGACCGAACGCAATGCCCGCTCCAGCGGGCGCTCCAACCCTGGTTGCCGACGCGGACCGTGGGGTGACGCGGCGTCCGTGGTGTACCCTGGTCAGGCGGCACAAACCGAAAAATTCTTCCCTGCCACAAAGAAGGTTGAGCGGCGGCAGTTTCTGCCATTTTTTTTGGAAACGTTGGCGCGAGTCCAAGGTTAAAAAAGCCCCGAATTCCATGTCCGATTCCCAACCGAAAGACCTCGATCATGCGGCGGGGGACCACGCGGAAGATGTCCGCCTGCTGCAAAGCATGGGTTACGCGCAGGAGTTGCGGCGCCGGATGAGCGGCTTCTCAAATTTTGCGATTTCGTTTTCCATTATCTGCATTCTGGCCGGAGGGATCACATCCCTCCAACTGGGCGTCAGCGCGGTGGGCGGCGCGGCCGCCGGAATCGTGTGGCCGGTGGGCGTGGGGTTTTGTTTCCTCGTCGCGCTCGGCATGGCACAGATCGCCTCCGCCTTTCCGACCGCCGGCGGTCTCTACCATTGGAGCGCGCTGCTCGGCGGCCGCGGCTGGGGCTGGGCCACCGCGTGGTTGAATTTTGGTGGACTCGTGCTCGTCACCGCTGCGGTCAACGTCGGGGCCTACGGACTGTTCACCGCGTTTATCGGCCCCCTCTTGGGTATTGACCCGGCCAGCCTGACGCCGACCCACCAGATCATCGGGGTCACGGCGATCACCGTGTCACAAGCGCTCTTCAACCACTTCGGCATTCGCGCGGTGACCATCATGACGGATTTCAGCGGTTACCTTATCCTGGTCGTGGCGATCATTCTGACCGTCGCGATGCTCGCAGGCGCTCCCCATCTCGACTTCGCGCGACTGTTCACGTTCACCAACGCGAGTGGACCCGCCGGCGGCGACGTGTGGCCGCAAAATGCCAGTCTCCCGACGATGTTCCTCCTCGGGCTGATGTGGCCGCTCTACACCATTACCGGTTACGACGCGTCGGCGCACACCTCCGAGGAGACGCTTAATGCGGCGCGTAACGTGCCCAAGGGCATCTTGCGCTCGGTCACGCTGTCGGGGCTCTTCGGCTGGGTGATGGTCATCTCCTTTGTTCTCGCGATGCCCAGTCTAGCGGAGGCCACGAAGCAGGGCGGCAACGTTTTCTCCTGGCTTATGAATCATGTCGTTCCCGGCGCGTTGGGCCGCGCGCTGTGGGGCGGCATCGTCGCGGCGAATTATCTTTGCGGCCTAGCGTGCGTGACCTCGACGTCGCGCATGATTTACGCGTTTTCGCGCGACGGTGGTTTGCCCGCCTCTGGCGCGCTGCGCCGGGTTTCGCCGCAGTGGAAGACGCCGGTGAACGCCATCTGGACGACCGCGGCGCTGGCCATTGGGGCCACCCTGTATACGCCCGCCTATTCCACGCTCACGACGGCCTGCGTGATCTTTTTGTATTTGTCCTATGTGATGCCAACGCTCGCCGGGTTTTTTACCATCGGCAAAGCCTGGACCCGGATGGGCCCTTTCAACCTCGGCGCAAAGCTGTTCAAGGCGATCGCGGTCGTCTCGATCGCGGGCGTGTTGTTGCTCGTGTGGATCGGCGTTCAGCCGCCAAACGACAAGGCGTTGAGCGTGCTGCTCATGACGATTGGGGTGTTGGTGTTGGCTTGGTGGCTTGGCGTGCGAAAGACCTTTCCCGGCCCACCGGTCAGGTCGGTCGGGGCAGGACCTCTCGCGAGCGAGGCCGCTCCCGGAACCAAGACCGCAACCTAAACGCGTCCGGCCGCCATCGCCCCGGAGGCGGCCGACACCCGTAACAAGACGCAGCCGTGCGTTGGTGCGGGCCCGCCACCCGCCTCGTAACGGCGGTGTGCTGCGGCGAGCATTTTCGAAATGGGGAACTGCTGGTTCTTTTATCCGGCGAATTCCGATGCCCTGCTAATCCCTGTTTTTGCCTCGTGGTGCGCGAATTTTATTCGAGTAGTATTTCCCGGTGGGACCCTGCGCCGCCGTTTGACCGCTGTTTTTATCAGCGGTAAAATAAGGCGTTATGAACGCTCACTTTCCCCGTGCTAACCGAAGCGGATCGGCCTTGGTGATCCTCCTCGGACTCCTCACCGTCGCTGCTGTGGTCGCGGCTGTTATTTTCTGGAGAAGAGCCGATTCAGCTCATCTAAACGCCACGCAAACTGAAACCCGCTTGACTGAGTCCCGGGCCGAGACCTCCCAATTGCAGGAGCGATTGCGGGCGGCGGACGCGGGCTCCACGAAACTGCGTAAAGAAATGGACGAGGCGAGGGCCGCGCACGCGGAGTTGCAGAAGCAGGTCGGCCAAGCCAACACCGGCGCCACCAAACTCCAGCAGCAGCTGGAACAGGTCCGAGCGGAAGCGGCTCAATTGCAATCGCGCTTTGAGCAGGACACGTCCAAATCCTCGGAATTCCGCGCCCAACTGCAGAAGCAGGCCGCCGACGCCCAAGCGGAGGCAAACCGGCTGAAAAAGGAGCTGCAGCAAGCCCGCACCGGGTCCGCGGACCTCGAGCGTCGGGCGCAGGACACCACCGCTCAACTTTCGGAGATACAGCGGAAGCTGGAGGCGACGCAGGCCCAACTTGCCGCGTACCAGAAACCCGCTCCCCAGCAAAAAAAACGTTGGTTTCAGTGGTAGGGCTGCGACTCGCCGCGCCCCGATCCCGTGAAACCGGCCGGCCCGGGTTTCACGGCAGGCAAAATTTCGCGGCAAGCCCGACTGCGCCGCTGGTCAGGATCACAGCAACGACATCCATTTTGAACCTCCACAAGGCGAGGAATGCCGCCAGACCGAGCGCAACCGTGAACGCGTCAACTTTGCCCCCGGGAAAGAACACGTGCAGGCCGAACCAGATGGCCAGGTTAAACACGACTCCGACCACCGCCGCGGTGACAGTCGTCAATACACTGCCCACGCGGTTGTTTCCGCGCAATTGCTCCACGTGAGGCGCGCCGAGAAAGATCCAAAGAAAGCAGGGCACGAACGTCGTCCAAGTCGTGATCGCCGCGCCCAGCGTGGCCATTGCGAGGGGGCTACCGGCGCCCGGCTGGTTCCAGCCGCCGAGAAAGCCGACAAACTGCACCACCATGATCAGCGGCCCCGGCGTGGTCTCGGCCAGACCCAACCCGTCCAGCATCTGAGGAGCAGCGAGCCAGTGATAGTTCTCCACGGCTTGCTGTCCCACGTAGGGCAAAACCGCATACGCGCCGCCAAAGGTCACCATCGCAGCCTTGCTGAAAAAAAGTCCCTCCCGGGCGAGCACATGGCCCCACCCGAAGGCAAGTCCTGCGAAGACCACGGGAGTCCACCACAGTGCGAGCGATACGAGGAGCACGCGGGCCGCTCGCGCCCAAGAGGGCCGCGTATGACTTGGCGACGCCGCCGAATCGTCCAGAACGGCCCCCCCCGAATGCCCGCCATGGCCAGCGCTCGCGGGAAATCGGGTCGGCCAAAAACGTCCCCCCGCGAACCCAATTGCGGCCGCGCCCGCGACGATGGCGGGAAAGGGCGCGCGTCCAAAGAAGATCGCCACAAATGCCCCTCCCGCGACGGACCACATTACGCCATTCTTCAGCGCCCGCTGGCCAATTCTGATTGCCGCCGCCGCAACGAGCGCCGTCACGGCCGGTTTGAGGCCGTAAAAAATTGCGGCGATCCACGGCACTGTACCGTGCGCCGCATAAATCCAACTAAGTCCCCAGAGCAGCACCGCCGCCGGCAAGACAAACAAAACGCCGGCCACGATCCCACCCCACGTGCCGTGCAGGAGCCAGCCGCAATAAGTCGCCAACTGCGTGGCTTCGGGACCGGGCAACAACATGCAATAGTTCAGGGCATGCATAAAGCGCTGCTCCCCGATCCATTTCTTCTTTTCCACCAACTCGCTGTGCATGATCGCGATTTGTCCGGTGGGCCCGCCGAAACTGATGAAACCCAGCCGCAGCCAGAAACGGGATGCCTCGCGGAAAGTGGGATGACCCGACATTGCCCAACGGAATCCCGCGCCAGCGTGCGTGACAAGCAGCGAACCCTGAAAACCGCGCTTCATGCGTCGGCGGGGGTTGGACCGACGACGTTTGGCCTCGCCGCATCGAGGCTCGCCATTCGTCAGCCGCCGGCCTTCAACCTCGGCTCCTCATGGCCCGCATCGTTTTCGCCACGTACGGTTCACTCGGAGACCTGCACCCGGTGATTGCCCTCGCCGGGGGCTTGCGCGAGCGCGGCCACCAGCTCGTGATCGCGACAAGCGAGATGTACCGCGCCAAGCTTCATGGCCTGGGCTTCGCGTTTCATCCCTTGCGTCCCGATCTGCTTGCCCAAGGCGAACACATCGTGGCGGAAATCATGGATGGCCACCGCGGGACCGAGCGCCTGATGCGCAAGCACCTCTTTCCGGCCGTGCGCAGCATGCACGCCGACCTCGCCCCACTGATGGCAAACGCGGATTTGCTGGTTGCCAGCGAACTCGTTTTTCCGGCTCCGATGCTCGCCGTTACCCACGGCGTGCGGTGGGTTTCCTACCAGCTCGCGCCGGTGTCACTCTTTTCCCGTCACGATCCGCCCGAACTCCCGGTCCCCGCCGCCCTGCGCTGGTTGATCCGGGCGGGGTGGCTCCATCGCCTCGTCAAACCGGTCGCCAAAGCGCTGTCGCATTCCTGGTGGCGACCCGTGCGTGAGCTCCGCGCGGAGCTCGGCCTGCCCCGCGGCGAGCATCCGCTGTTCGACGGAAAATATTCTCCCACGCTCAATCTGGCGCTCTTCTCCCCGGTGCTGCAGTCGCCGCAGCCCGACTGGCCGCCACAGACCAGCCAGACGGGGTTTTTGTTTTTTGATGAGAACTCTCCGGCGCAAACGCTGCCGGACCCCGTCGAGACATTTCTCGCCGCCGGCGATCCCCCGATCGTTTTTACGCTCGGCTCCGCGGCCATTTATGTGGCCGGCAATTTTTACGTCGAAAGCGCGCGCGCGGCGCAACGTCTCGGCCGACGCGCCGTACTGCTGCTCGGAAAAGACCAAGCGGCTCCCGCCAGCCTGCCGTCATCGGTCCTCGCCTGCGATTACCTGCCTTACTCGCGGATTTTTCCCCGGGCCTCGGCCATCGTACATCAAGGCGGCGTCGGCACCACGGCCCAAGCGCTGCGCTCCGGCCGGCCCATGCTCGTCGTGCCGTTTGCCCACGACCAGTTTGACAACGCCGCCCGCGTCACGCGGCTCGGCGTCGGTCGATCAATCGCCCGCGCGCATTACCGCGCCGACCGCGTGGCACGCCAACTCGCCGCCTTGCTCGGGGATGCCGAAGTCGCGTCTGCCGCCACCCGGATCGGTGAGCTCGTCCGCGCCGAAGCCGGGGTAAAGCTCGCGTGCGACGCCGTCGAACGTCTCCTCCGCCAGTAAGCGGTGCTCGTTTGCCAGCCCCGGGACCGGCATAAATTTGCGACGCTCGAAGATTCAAAGGCTGCAGCCTTCCTTAATTCACCACGCACGCCGATCTCATGAAACGGCAGGGCAAACGAAAGGCAGCGCAAAAACCGGCTGCCTGCGCCGCAGCAGCCGCCCGGACTGACCGGGGACGAATTTGTCCGGCAATCCCACGCCCTGGCAAAAAGCGAATGAGGTTCATTTCCTGCCGGAAGCATTGCGCCCCGGCCCCGATTGAGCCCTTCTCTTTGATTTAGTGAGCATCAAGCCGCATTTGATTTTCTGGTTCCTGCGGAGACTTTTGGCCACGGCCGGGGCTTCATTTTCCCTGACCTCCGGCGGCGCCGCCGCGGAGCCGTTAATGGACTATAACCGCGACATCCGCCCCATCTTGGCGAAAAATTGTTTTTCGTGTCACGGACCGGACGAGAAAGGGCGCGAAGCCAATCTGCGGCTCGATCTCGCCGCCTCTGCGTACGCGGAACGCGACGGATTTATTCCGCTCAAGCCGGGCGACCCGGCCAACAGCGAGGCATGGATTCGCGTGACGAGCGCGAATGAAGACGAAGTGATGCCGCCCCCGAAAGCGCATTCGCGACCCAGCGACGCCCAAAAGCGGAAGCTCAAGGCTTGGATCGAACAAGGTGCAAAATATCAGCGTCACTGGGCATTTACGGCGCCCCGCAAAACCGTCCCGCCGGGCGGCGCCAATCTCGCCCCGATTGACGGCTTCGTGCGCGCGCGCCTCGCCGAGGAAGGCTTCAAGCCGTCCGCCGAAGCCGATCGCGCGATGCTGCTGCGCCGCTTGTCACTCGATCTCACCGGCCTGCCCCCGTCGGCGGAGGAAGTGCTTGCATTCGTCACTGACCCGGGTGCCGGTGCCTATGAGCAACAAGTCGAACGCCTGCTGCAGAGCGACCATTTCGGGGAACGCCTGGCCCTCGAGTGGCTGGATGCGGCGCGTTATGCGGATACGAACGGCTTTTCCATCGATGGGGGGCGGCACCTTTGGCTTTGGCGTGACTGGGTGATCCAGGCATTCAACGACAACAAACCTTACAATCGCTTCCTGCTCGAGCAGATCGCCGGCGACTTGTTGCCGGACCGCACCGAAGCCCAACTCGTCGCGACCGGTTTTCAGCGCAACAACATGGTGACGCACGAGGGTGGCACCATCGTGGAGGAAAACCTCACCAACTATAACGCCGACCGCGTCAAGACCCTCGGCGAGGCGGTGCTCGGACTCACCCTCGGTTGCGCGCAGTGTCACGACCACAAGTTCGACCCCATATCGCAGCAGGAATACTATCAACTCTTCGCCTACTTCAATACCGTCAGCGACAAGGGCCTCGACGGGAATGGCGGCATCAATCCAGCGCCGTTTGTCCAGGCGCGCACGGTGCTGCGTTCTAACGAGCCGCCCGTGCTGCGCGGTCAGATCGCGGCGCTGACAGCGGAACTGGCGCGGCCGGACACCGCCGTCCTGGAACGCTGGGAACAAACGGAAAACAAGCGGCTCAAGACGCGCGGCCACAATCTAAAGCTGCATCCCGTAAAGGTGCTAAAAATCTCCACTCCCAATCGCGGAGCCGGCTTCGACATCGAGGACGGAACCCGGGTGCGGCTCGCGACGGGTATCCCTTCAGCCACCTTTGATGTCTTGACGGAATTTCCTCGAATCACCGAACCCGTGACGGGCTTTCGCGTCGTGATGCATCCGGTCCCGGAAATGCCGGGTGGAGGTTGGGGCGGTGGTCCAGCCGAACCACGGCGACCCGCCCGAAAGGATACCGCGGCGGCGGACCAGAACGCGGAGGCAGCGCCTGCGGTGAAGGGCACCTTCATTCTGACGGCAATTGCGGCCACCGCGGGATCCATCCCCGGCCCGCAGGTCGACCTGCACAAACTGCTTTCTTTCAAGCGGGTCACCGCGAGTTCGTGGACGCCCGCAAACCCGCCGGTCGGTTGCCTGGATCCGCGCCCGGACGACGGGTGGTCGCCGGACCTTGCCGCGACCGGTCCGGTGCACCTGACCGCGACCTTCAACACTCCGGTGCGGGCGGGGGCCACGCCATTTTTGACCGTGCAGCTCAATTTCTCCAGCGGGAAGAATCTCGTGCCGGGACTCATCGAAGTGCTCGCCGTCACGGGAAATGACGATGGCACGGATTTGCCGGCGGAAATTCTCGGCGCCATCGAAACGCCCTCGCCGCAGCGCACCGCCGATCAGCGCGCGAAGCTCTGGGACTATTGCGCGAAGCATACGCCGGAGCTGGAAGCCAAACGCGTCGCGCTGGCGAACCTGCAGGAGCGCCTCGCGACCCTGACCGAGCCGTTTTCCACCATGGTGATGGATATGGCCGAAAAACCGCGGGAAACGTTCATCTTGCATCGTGGCGACTACGCGCAGCCCACGGTCAAGGTACAGCCCGGGACGCTGGCCGCCTTGCCGCCGTTACCCGCGGGCGCGCCCGCCAACCGGCTCGGCCTCGCGCAATGGATCACGATGAACGAGAATCCGCTGACCGCACGCGTGGCCGTAAACCGGATCTGGAAGATGCTTTTCGGGGCCGGACTGGTGACCACCGCAGCGGACTTCGGCTCGCAAGGCGCCTGGCCGACTCATCCGGAACTGCTCGACTGGCTCGCGGTGGAGTTCATGGCGTCGAATTGGGACGTGAAGGCTCTCGTGCGACTAATCGTAACGTCGCAGACTTACCGGCAGACCTCCGCCACGTCACCGGAGCTTTTGGAACGCGATCCCGCGAATCGCCTGCTCGCGCGTGGACCGCGGTTCCGATTACCCGCCGAATTCATTCGCGACTCCGCTCTGAAAATCAGCGGCCTGTGGACGCCACGCGTGGGCGGCCCGAGCGTGAATCCTTACCTGCCCGCCGACCTGTGGCGCGAAGTCAGCCACTATGGGAGCACGCCTGCGACTGCGCAGACTTTCATTCAGGACCACGGCGAAAAATTGTACCGGCGCTCGCTTTACACCTATTGGAAGCGCACGGCTCCGCCACCGAGCCTCACGGCATTCGATGCGCCCAATCGCGAGGTCTGCACGGTGGACCGCGCCAACACGACCACGCCGCTCCAGGCGTTGGTCACCCTGAACGATCCGCAATTCGTTGAAGCCGCCCGCGCCTTCGCTGAACGCATCCTCGCCCATCCCGGCGACGACCTGAAAAAGCTCCAGTGGGCTTTTCTCGAAACCACCGCCCGCGAGCCGCGGCCGGAGGAAAATCGCGTGCTGCATGCTGCGCTGCTGCGGGAACGGCGTCACGCCAGTGCCAACCCTGCGGGAGCAAAAAATTTCCTGCGCATCGGCGAATCACCGCGCAACCCCCAGCTCCCACCTGTCGAGCATGCCGCATGGGCGCAAGTTGCGTCGCTGCTGCTCAATCTCAGTGAAACCCTCACGCGCAATTAATCACCCCACCAGGGTTGCGCTTGTCCGGCGACGGGCTGACGCCGCGCTGCCGTTGGCGGATCGACTCCAGCTTCCGATTCATGCCCCGGAGCGGGCGCCCGGCAAGGAGCGCGTTGTCCTCGACAAAGCCAGCCCGCCCTCAACCCTCGTCGTTTCCGCCCATGCGTGATCCCGTTGCTGCGCATCATCATCTTGTCAACCGCCGGACCTTTCTCGGCGATGTGACGCGAGGGATCGGCAGCATCGCGCTCGGCTCGCTGCTGTTTCCCAAGCTGGGCCGCGCTGAGGCGATCCGCGCCGGTGGTCTGCCGGCTCTGCCCCATTTCGCCCCCAAGGCGAAACGCGTCGTTTGTCTTTTCCAAAGCGGCGGGCTTTCCCATGTCGATTTGTTCGACAACAAACCGACGCTTCACACCTACGCCGGCCGGGAAATTCCCGCCTCAATCAAAGGCGATCAACGACTCACGGGCATGACGTCGCGCCAGACCGCCTATCCCGTGGTGCCGCCGCTGCGTGGCGGTCGGCGGTGCGGCCAGCACGGCACATGGATAAGCGATCTGCTGCCGTATACACAGGGCATCGCCGACGATATTTGCATCATCAAGAGCGTACATACCGAGGCGATTAATCACGACCCGGCGATTACGTTCATGAACACCGGGAACCAGCAACCGGGGTACGCCAGCATGGGCGCGTGGGTGAGCTATGGCCTCGGCAGCGAAAACAAAAACCTGCCGGCGTTCATCACGATGGTTTCACAGGGCACTGGAAAAAATCCCGGACAGCCCATTTTTTCACGGCTGTGGGGCAGCGGATTTTTGCCCTCCTCGCATCAGGGCGTGGGCCTGCGGCCGGGCGCCAATCCGGTGCTTTATCTCAACAACCCGGCCGGCGTGGATCGTGCGCAACGTCGCGCCATGCTCGACGATCTCAACCGATTGAACCAGCTGCACGCCGCCGAGTTCGGCGATCCTGAAACCCTCACCCGCATCAATGCCTACGAGATGGCGTATCGCATGCAGGCGTCGGTGCCCGAACTCACCGACATCAGCGGCGAATCCGCGGCCACGCTCGAGGCCTATGGTCCCGAAGTGCGCCGGCCCGGCAGCTACGCCGCCAATTGTCTGCTGGCCCGTCGGCTGCTCGAGCGCGACGTGAGGTTCGTGCAGCTCTTTCACCGGGGCTGGGACCAACACATCGCGATTGCGCAACAGCTCCCGAATCAATGCCGCGACGTTGATCAATCCACCGCCGCCCTGATCAAGGACCTCAAGCAACGCGGCCTGCTCGACGACACGCTGGTCATTTTTGCCACGGAATTCGGCCGCACGGTTTTCAGCCAGGGCAAACTCGGAGACCCCGGCATGGGACGCGATCACCACGGCCGCAGCTTCACGGTATGGCTGGCCGGCGGAGGCATTCGCGGCGGAATGGAGTACGGCGCCACCGATGACTTCTGCTACAACATCACGGAAAATCCTGTTCACTTGCGCGACCTCCACGCCACCATCCTGCACTGCCTCGGCATCGACCACGCGCGCTTCACCCACCCGTTTCGCGGTTTGAACGTGCGCCTCACGGGGGTCGAGGAAGCGAAAGTGGTACGGGGCATACTTGTTTGACGCCCCCACCCCCGGCTGACTTTTCACCGCTTCACTTTTCATGTCCCTCACTCCCTGTCCCAATTTCATCGGCGGCGAATGGATCGACGCAAAACTCGCGGGCTCGCCCGTCTATAATCCTTCCACGGGCGACGTCATCGCCGAATGTCCCTCGGGCGGCGCCCCGGAGGTGGATGCCGCCGTGGCGGCGGCGCATGCCGCGTTTCCCGGCTGGCGGGAGACCCCGGCGGTGGAGCGCGCCCGGGTGTTCTTTCGTTACCGTCAGCTGATCGAGCAAAACTTCGACCAGATCTGCGCAACGGTTTCCCGCGAGCACGGCAAAACGCTGGCGGAAGCGCGCGGCAGCATCTTCCGGGGCTTGGAAAACGTCGAATACGCCTGCGGCGCCCCCACGCTGTTGATGGGCGACACGCTGGGGAATCTCGCGCGCAACGTGGATTGCGAAACGCTGCTCCAGCCGCTCGGCGTCTGCGTCGGCATCACGCCTTTCAACTTTCCCGCGATGGTGCCGCTCTGGATGTATCCGCTGGCCCTTGTCTGCGGCAATACCTTCGTCCTGAAACCCAGCGAGAAAGTG
>JBEENF010000024.1:0-18311 GCA_041192325.1 Verrucomicrobiota bacterium | reverse complement strand
GTCCTCGCCGGGCAGCACCGTAATCCTGAAATCGGGGTTCCAGTGTTTCGTGATGTCGGCCTTTTTGATCCGACGGACTCGCTCGATGACTTTGCGATCGCGAAAGGGAATGAAATCGGCCGGGGCGTAGGTGAATTTAGGAGCCATTTTTTTCATAAGTGGAATTTCCGGCGACCCAAGTGCGAGCCGGCCGAAGGTCGTCCTCCCACAAGACAAGATCCGCGTCGGCCCCCACCTCGATTCGGCCTTTGCGGTCCAGGCCCAGAATTCGCGCGGGGTTGAGTGTGCCCATGGCCCACACTTGTTCCGGCGGGAGTGAAAGCCAGCGGAGAAGATTGGCCATGCCGCGATCCATGGTGAGGGCGCTGCCCGCGAGAAAGTTTTTCGTGGCGTGTCGCGCCGCGGTCTCAGGTGAGACGCGCACTTGAAATCCCCACGGAGTGTCGTAGATCCCCGCCGGCATTCCGGCGCCGATATTGGAGTCGGTGATGAGCACCACGCCCGCCCAAGTCTTGGCCGCGACCGCAGCACGAATGGCGGTGGGATGCACATGCACCCCGTCCGCAATGAAATCCACGGTTGCGCGGCGATCCGCGAGCATCGCTTCGACGACGCCGACCGGACGCACTCCGGGATCAGTTTCGGCAGGGGGATAGAACACGTCGTAAAAATGGGTGGCGTGGCGCGCCCCGGCCTCGAGCGCGGCTTCCGTTTGTTCGACTGACGCGCCGGTGTGCGTCAGGAAAACCGTGATATTCTTCTCCCGCAGGCGGCGGATCACCGGTAAGATATTGGGCGCGTCGGGACTCACCGACATGACGGAGACGCGGCCCTCACACGCCGTGAGAATTCTTTCGAGCAACTCCAGATCGCCGGGAAGGGTGGGGCAGGCCGCTCCACCGAAGGCCATGAAAGGGCCTTCAATGTGCAGCCCCGGCATACAGACGTCGCGCACCAGGTCAGTTTCCCTGGCGATGGCAGTGATCGAGTGAAGCCAGGCGTCCGTCGTCTTGGGCACGATCGTCGGCAGGACCGTAGTCACCCCGAATCGGCCCAGTTCGCGAGCGGCCGACCGGAGCCCTTCGGGGCCCGACTCGTAAAGGCTGTGCATTATCCCGTGCGTGTGAATATCGATCAGTCCGGGTGTCAGTAGCCGACCGCGGCCTTCCAACCGAATTGCGTCCCGCGCGTTTTCGGCGGCGACTTCGCCGAAGGCCGCGATCCGGCCCTCACGGATCAACAGATTTCCCGGCTGGATCCGTCGGCCGGGTTCCACGATCCGGACGTCGCTGATCAGCAATGAAGTCATGACGATATTTCCGGCGGTTCAACGCCCCTGATTAAGTGGCAGGCGGACGAAGACCGTCTAGCCGGTTACGTGCGCCAGTGCGGCGTCAACGGAGAGACCTTCGTGCACGATGCCCATCAGCGCCTTGGTCATCGCCGCCGGTTTCGCGTGTTGAATAATATTGCGGCCATAAACGATGCCGGAGGCGCCCTGCTGCAGGAGATCGGCCGTGCGCTGGAGAATCTCGCGGTCACCGACTTTACCGCCGCCCCGCACCAGGACGGGAATGCTGCCGGCCACTTGAATGATCCGGTGGTAACGACTGACGTCATCCGTCGGGTCAGCTTTGATCACGTCGGCTCCTAGTTCGACAGCCTGGCGCACCAACGCGGCAATTTTCCTCTCTTCGCCGTCGACCATGTAGCCGCCCGCTTTCTCGTTCGGTTGAAACACGAGAGGCTCGACCATCATGGGCATGCCATGGCGTTCCGCGAGTGGCTTCAGTTTCAGGATGTTCTCGACGCACGCTTCGCCCACCTCGGGCTCGCCAGGAATCTGAAAAAGATTGATGCACATGCAGGCCGCATCGAGGCGCAGCGCCTGCTCGACGGCCTGGTCGATGACACGGCTGTAGAGCTGGCGCGGGAGTTTCCGGCCATAAACGTTCGCAACGTCGGTGCGCAGCACGAGCGAGGGCTTGAGCCGGCCGGGAAGTTTCTGCAGATGACGCGCCTGACCCACGGTCAGCTGGATGGCGTCCGGACCCGCCGAGGCAACGAGCGCGACGGCTTGCTCGATATTTTCGATTCCGGCGAGGAATTCGTATTCGTTGAAAAATCCGTGATCAATCGCGACATCGAAGCAACGGCGCGAAACGGGATGAAACAGGCGGTTTAGTCGGTAGGTAGTAATGGGAAAAGGTGAGTTTATCAGGCGTATCCGAGTTCCGTGGCCGTTTCGCCGATCGCCTCATCGATGAGGTCCAGTCCCTTGAGGAGTGTGGCTTCGTCCATGATGATCGGCGGACTCATGCGGAGAATGTGTCCGGCGGGGATCCAGGCGAGCCCCTTGCGGAATGCTTTCTGGTAAACCAGCGTCCCGGCTTGGTCGAATGGTTCCTTGGTGCGGCGGTCCTTCACGAGCTCGATGCCCATCAAGCAACCTTTCGCGCGCACGTCTCCTATAATTTTGTGGGAAGCCATCATGCGCTTCATGCGCGCGAGCGCGATCTCGCCCAGTTTCGTGGCGTGCTCCAGGAGTTTTTCCTCCTCGATCACCTCGGTGGAGGCGAGCGCGGCCGCACAAGCCATCGGATTGCCGCCATAGCTGCTGGAGGCGGAGATGGTTTCGAAGCTCTCCTTAAAAGGCTCGCGGACGGCCACGCACGTGACCGGGAACCCGTTGCCGAAGCCTTTGCCCATGGTGACCACGTCCGGCACCACGCCCCAATGTTCGAGGCAAAGCCATTTGCCGGTGCGACCCCAACTCGTGAGCACTTCGTCCGCCATGAGCAGAAGCTTTCGCGCATCGCAGAATTTGCGGAGCTTCGGGAAGAAATCGTCGGGCGGCATGATGGAGCCGCCCCAACCCTGAATCGGTTCGAGCACAAATCCGGCCACGGCTCCGATGGTGCCTTTGTCCAGGTACTGCGCGTAGAAAGAGAGGTATTGATCGGTGTCGATTGTGCCGTCGGGTTTGGTCCACATCGGCCGATAGCCATCGGGCCGGGGCACCATGTGCGCGCCGGGAGCGCGGACCGCGCCGTAGACGTGCGAACGGATGTGACCGAGGGAAACCGCGCCGTAGGTTTTGCCGTGAAAGTCGTTGAAGCAGCTGATCGTCTCGTGCTTGCCCGTGGCAGCGCGCAGCACGCGAATGCCGGCCTCGACTGCGGTGGTGCCGGAATCGTACAGCTGAAAACCGTTGAGATCGCCGGGTAGAATCTGCGCGAGCTTCTCCATCAACTGCGTTTTGATCGGCGTCGTGAAATCATGCGCGTTCATCAACTGTCCGGCGGCCTTCGCGATGGCCTCGGTGATCTTGGGGTGACAATGGCCCAGCGTCGTCACGTAAATGCCGGACGAGAAATCGATGTACTCGTTGCCATCAACGTCGCGAAGCACGCAGCCGGCGCCTGACTCGAAGCTCACCGGGAACAATTTCACCTGGCCGCTCAGCCCTTTAAAATAGCGGGTGCAACGCGCATGGTAGTCGTTGGACAGCGGCCCGGGAGGCGGCACGGGCAGGTGCGGCACACGCGTGAGGTCGACGCGACCCCATTCGAGGGTGGAAAAGCTTTCGAGGGCGGATGAGCTCATGGAGAAACGGTCAGGGGGAGACGGTGATGATTTTGGGTCCGAGTTTGGCGAAGGCTTTGCGCGCTTCGGCGGATATTCCCGTGTCCGTGATGAAATAAGCCGCCTCTGCCAGCGAACCCGACCGCGCGAGCGCGGTGCCGCCCACCTTGGTGTGGTCTGCCAGCACGCAACAGCGCCGGGCGATTCGGCGCATCAGTCGATCCACCCGCGCCAGGCGGAGATCCGAATTGTAGATCGATCCGTCCAGCCCAATGCCGTCCGCCCCTTGGAAGGCGAGATCTGCGGCAAAAAGTTCGAGGCAATGTTCTGTGACCGGCCCCGTCAGATCGGGACTGCCGCGGCGAATGATTCCACCGAGGAGAACCACTTCGACGCCCGCGGCATGCTGCAGCTCCGAAGCCACCGCGAGACTCGGCGTGATGACGGTAAGATCCTCTCCGTCCTTGAGCAGGGAAGCCAGTTCGAGGGTGGTGGTGCCCGTGTCGAGAATGAGCCGCTGGCCGGGTTGCACGAGCTTGCGGGCTTCCTGCGCAATCGCGCGCTTGGCCGCGCGATTATGTTCGCGGCGGTCACGATAGTCGAACTCCAGCATCATCCGCTCGGTGAGCACGGCGCCCCCGTGGGTGCGGCGGATCTGGGCGCGCGCTTCCAGCGCGGCAAGGTCGCGGCGGATGGTCATTTCGCTGACATCAAATTCCCGGGCCAATACCGGTATGGAAACGCCATCCTGCCCCGCGAATCTCGCGCGGATCTTCGTCTGCCGCGCAGCCGAGGGGAGGTTCTTCATGCCACAAGGGAGCCTCGCTGGATGTTACCTAATGTCAACAATCCTTTAAAATGAACATTGATTAACATTTACACTACCGGCAGGGCAGCCACGCTGCGAGTGCCCGTTCCGGCATGAACCCTCCTTCCTTCGCTTCCGCCTCTCCCCGCGCGCTCCTCGCTGGCGGCGCCACCATCGACCTCACGCCCTCGGATTCCGTCTTCCTTTTCGGCTATCCTCATGTGCGACGTTACAGCACGGGGGTCCACGATCCCCTCGAGTGCGGCGCGTTTTATCTCAAATCCGGGACCGACGAGGTCCTTTTCATCGCCAATGATTTAATCGTAATCACGAAGGCGATGACCCGCGAAATCCGACGTCGAGTTTCCGCGAGCACGGGTATGCCGGAAAACGCGATCATGATTTCCGCCACTCACACGCATTCGGCGCCGATCGTCACGGATTACCTTAGCAATGCGACGGATCCGGTGGTGCCGAAGGCCGATCCGCAATTGGTGGCGAGGCTGATCGAGAGCATCGTCGCAGCCGCGCAGACCGCCGTGCGCCACGCCGTGCCGGCGGAAATTGGACTTGCGGTGGCGCGCGCCGAAGGCGTGGGTTCGAATCGTCATGACCCATCGGGCCCGGCTGATCCTGAAGTTCCCGTATTGGTGGCGCGGGCGTCAGCGAGCCAACGACCGATCGCCTGCATGATCGTGTATGGCATGCATCCGACGGTGCTGCACGAGGATTCCACGCTGATCAGCGGAGATTTTCCGCACTTCACGCGTCAATTTCTGCGCGGCTCAGTTTTGCCGCCCGACTGTCCCGTGCTGTTTCACCAAGGCGCGTCGGGCGATCAAAGTCCCCGTCACGTCGCGCAGGCGAATACTTTTGCGGAGGCGCGCCGGCTGGGCGAAAACTTGGGGCGATCGATTGCCGCGGTCATGCCCTTGGTGGCTTACCAGCGTGAGGCGGCCGTAATGGCCCACGCGCTGGAACTTGAGCTTGAGCCTCGCCTCTTTCCCAGCGTGCCAGACGCGGAGCGAGCTCTGGCTCTTGCCCGCACCCGGTATTCGGAATTGAAGAGTGCAGGGGCTCCGCGCCAGGCCGTGCGCACCGCGGAGTGCGATGTGTTCGGCGCGGAAGAGACGGTGGAGTTATCCCGCGCGGCGATTGACGGCCGGCTCGCTGCGGCGATCCAGACTTGCATGCCCGCGGAAATCCAGGTCCTGCAAGTCGGTCCGTGGAAATTTGTCGCATGGCCCGGCGAGGTTTTCGTGGAGTACGTGCTCGAACTGAAACGGCGGTCGCCGGAAACCTTTCTGATAACCTTGGCCAACGGAGATCTTCAGGGGTATCTCGTGACCCCGGAAGCCGCGCGCAAGGGAGGCTATGAGGCGAACAACGCCGTCTTTTCCCCGGCTAACGGCGCGCGTTTGATCGATGCCACGGTGGAAATTCTTAAAGCCAAGCGCAACGGCCGCCGGTAATGAGCCTGTTTCTCGGCATCGATCTCGGGACGTCGTACTTTAAGGTCGGGCTGTTTGATGAGCGCGGTGACCTGAAGGGGCTGGCTCGGATGCGAGTTGAGCCAGAATTTCCTTTGCCGGGCCGGGTTGAAATTACGGTGGAGAAATTTTGGCGTCTGCTGCGGGACGGCGTGGGGGAAGCGCTCGCCCGTGCGCGCGCCACGGCGCGCGACATCGCGGCCATTTCTTACTCCTCCCAAGCCAATACCTTCGTGCTCCTCGATGCGAATGACGCGCCACTCACGCCGCTCATCGTGTGGACCGATCGCCGCGCCGCGCCGCTGGATCCGGCGATTGCCGCGTTTGCCTCGTCGCCCGCCTTCGCCGCCACCGTGGGCTTTGGGGGCCTGGCTCCGGAATTTGCCGCGGTGAAATTTTCCTGGTTTCAACGCGAGCATCCGGAGCTCTGGGACCGCGCCGAGCGCGTGATGACCCTCTCGGACTACTTGACGTATTCGTTGACGGGGGAGCGAGTCGGAGATTCCGGCAATGCGGCACTCCTCGGGCTGTTCGATCTGCGGCAAGCGCGCTGGTGGTCCTCCGCGCTGGTGTTCTTTGGGCTCGATGAGACGCGCCTCTCCACTCCGCTCGCACCCGGGTCTTCGGGCGGGCGCACGACCCGGATGGGTGGAGCCCGATTGAATCTACCCGCTGACATACCGTTCGCCATCGGCGGGCTTGACCATTATCTCGCTGCTATCGGCGCAGGTATCGGTGGTATGGCGGATGTTAGCATCTCAACCGGAACCGTGCTGGCTGCTCTGGCCTTGACCGACCAAATCACTCCTCGTCCCGGTTCCTATTTTGGTCCGCACGGCGCGGGAGTCCCTTACTATTGCCTGAGATTTGATCCGTTGGGCGCAGGACAACTGGAGGAGTACCAAAGAAAGCATCTCCCTGGCCACGCCATCGAGGATATCCTGAAATGGGCCCAAGCGGGCGAAGCCGGCACGTTGCTGGAGATTGACCCCAAACTGACGAAACCAGCCTTGGCGGATGAACGCGCCGTTCGTGCGGTCCTGGAAAAAATCGCTTTTCAACTTCTTCAGCTCGTGCGTGAGGTGAACGGTGGGCAGCCCGTGGCGCGAGTGGCGGCCACGGGTGGGGGTGCGCGGAGTGATTACTGGCTGCAGATTAAAGCCGATGTCTTTGGCGTGCCCGTGGTGGCGACGCCGCCTGAGTCAGCCTGTCGCGGCGCCGCGATTCTCGCGGCAGTCCAAGCGGGCGTTTATCAGGAGCTTAAGGAGGCGACCGGCGCCATGGTGCGGCAAACCCGCTTGTTCGCACCGGACCAAAAGCGGACGGCGTTATATCGCGAAAGACTCGCGAGCAGTCCCGGAACGTAACGACGAAACCGCGCCGCTCAGGCGCCGCGCTTGGCCGCCTGATGGATGTGGGGCGTCCACGAAAGGTACTGCGGCTCTTCCTGCAGGAACGCGTCGGGTGCGTCGTTGGCGCGAAACAGGTCTGCCTCCATTGTCTGAGCCAGCAACTTGGGAACGGAGTAGGGCAATGCCCGCAGCGACGCAGGTGGCTTCGACCACTGCCGAAAGCATTCCGGCGTCGCGAGTTCTCCCTGAAGCTCCGCGGAGGGAACCCGGCGCACAGCCTCGCCGAGCCTATAATGATGCCACGATTCCCGTCTCGCGTCCGCAATGACCGCGACTTCTGGCCGTCCCAGAGCGTGCGCCGCCAGCACGAGGCTCGAGTACGAATAGATCGGCCGCGGCCGCAGGAAACTCCAGGTGCGCAGCGCCATGGCCACGGTGCGTATGCCTAAAATCGAGCCTGGTCCGTCGCAGAATACAAAGGCTCGGACGTCCTCCAAGTTCGTTTCAAGCTGCTCGAGGCATTGGAAGAGACCAACGCCGGCTTCGGCCTCGCTCGTTTGCCACGACCCGGGGCCCCGTGTTAACCAAAGTCCCGTTTGAATACGCGTGGAGGCGGCATCCAGGAAGAGAAGGGGAGCTTGCGTGGCGGCAAGTTCGCGAAGACTCGGCATCGAAAAGCGACGAAATGACGGAGGGCCAGCGCCGGCAAGCTTTGTGCGCGGACGCGATCCGGTGGGCGGCAGCGCGGAGCAATCCATTATTGACCGTTGTGGCGCGCCCCCTAGGCTGCCCGATTCTACGCGAAAAACCTGTCCATAATTTCCTGTGAACGTCCAACTAAACACCGTTTCCGCCACCCGCAAAAGTCTCGTCGTCACGCTTGACCCGAGTGAAGTCGACGCCGAACACCGCGTGGTCGTGGGCGAAATCGCGAAATATGCGCGTCTGCCCGGTTTTCGTCCGGGCAAGGCTCCCGCCGCCATGGTGGCGAAGCGTTTTGGCAAGGAGATCACGGATGAGTTTCGGCAAAAGGTCGTCGCCAAGGCTTACCGCGACGGGCTCGAAAAGGAGAAGCTCGACGTGCTCAACGTGGTGAATGTCGAGGAAGGCAAGATCGAACCGGGCACCGCGGCGGCCGTGACCATTACGATCGATGTGCGTCCCGAATTCACCTTGCCGGATTACAACGAGTTGCCGACCGAGATCGCGCCGTCGGATCCCTCGGATGCAGAGGTTGAAAAGGTGATCGAAGGGCTGCGCGGCGAGCGCGCGGATTTTAAGCCCGTGGAGCGGCCCGCCCAAAAGGGTGATTATGTGAAGCTCTCCTATGAAGGCGCCGTTGACGGAAAGCCGATCACGGAGCTCGCGCCCGAAAAACAGCTCTACGGCAAAGTGCCCCAAACTTGGGAAGAAGTCGAAGGGGCGAATGAAGGTGTCATCCCCGGGCTGGGCAAACAGCTCGCGGGCCTGAAGGTCGGCGAAAAGAAAGACGTCACGGTTGAATTTCCCTCGGACTTTGGGCCGGTCCCGGCCTTGGCCGGCAAGACCGCCATCTACACCGTCGAGGGACTGGAAATTCGCGAGCGGGTGTTGCCGGCCTTGGATGCGGAGTTCTTCAAGGCGAACCAAGTCGACGATCTTGCCGGCCTGCAGTCGCAGGTGCGGAGCAATTTGAAGCTCCAAAAGGAACGGCAAAACAACACGGCCCAGCGCCGGCAGGTGACGGAAGCTCTCGCCGCGCGAGTTGATTTCCCCATTCCCGATTCGCTGGTGGAAGCGGAAACCCAAGGTGTTCTGCGGCAGTTCATCGAGGAGAACATGCGGCGCGGAGTGCCGGCGGAGCAGTTCGAAAAGGATAAAAAGGAGCTGTTCGAGGGCGCGCGGAAAGCGGCGGCCAATCGGGTCAAGCTCCAGCTCATCCTCGCGAAAATTGCCGAGGCGGAAAAAATCGCCGTCACCGACGACGACATCAACAACTACCTTTATCGCGAAGCCGTGCGCTCCGGCCAGAAACCGGACAAGCTCGCGAAGGCGCTGGCCTCCGATCGCGAGCAGATCCGCTCCGTGCAGCAATCGATCATTTTCGACAAGGCGGTTGATTTCCTGGTGGGCAAAGCTAAGGTGACCACCTCTCAGCCGACGGCGTGAGTCCCTGATCCATCATCCATCATCCCACGTGAGCTACTACGTTCCCATTGTCTTGGAAAACACCGGCCGCGGCGAACGGTCGATGGATATTTATTCCCGCCTGTTGAAAGACCGGATCATTTTCATTGGGACACCGATCGATGACGGAGTTGCGAATGTGGTGATTGCGCAGCTCTTGTTCCTGCAGATGGAGGACTCAAAGAAGGACATCCATCTTTACATCAACTCGCCCGGTGGCGTCGTGACGGGTGGGATGGCCATCTACGACACGATGAATTTTCTGCAGTGTGATATTGTTACGTATTGCGTGGGCATGGCGGCCAGCATGAGCACTGTTTTGCTGGCGGCCGGCACCAAGGGAAAGCGTTTCGCGCTCCCCAACAGCCGGGTCATGATTCACCAGCCGAGTGGCGGCGCGGGCGGGCAAACGGCGGACATCGCAATTGCCGCCAAGGAAATTCTCCGCTGGCGGAAAACGCTGAACGAGGCGCTTTCCCGGCACACGGGCAAGCCCGCCGAGCAGATCGAGAAGGATTCCGATCGCGACTACTACATGAGCGCGCCGGAAGCCAAGGAGTACGGGATTGTGGATCATGTCGTGGCTTCGACACGCGATGCGAACGCGATCGCGGTGCAGACTGCGGCTTGAGTTGGAGTTGCGCGCCGTTTTAACTCCGTCCTCGACTAGAGCTTCGGGCTCAACAAGCTCCGCGTCATGGCCAAATCCGCGCGCATGACCCTGTGTTCGTTCTGCGGAAAGTCGCAGGCCGAGGTCAAAAAGATCATCGCGGGGCCGGGGGTCTATATTTGCGATTCCTGCGTAAACGTCTGCAAGACAATCATCGACCGGGAGGTTATAGCTCCCGCGGTCGAGGCGAAGCCCACGGTTCGTCTGGTCAAGCCGGCGGAAATCAAGAAGTCCCTCGATGAATATGTGATCGGCCAGGATCACGCCAAAAAGGTTCTCTCCGTCGCCGTCTACAATCACTACAAACGGCTGTTGTTTGATGCGGGACAGACCAGCAAGGACTCAGCGGCGATATCCCCGGAGTTCAATGAAGTCGAGGTCGAGAAGAGCAACATCCTGCTCGCCGGCCCCACGGGTTCCGGCAAGACCCTGCTGGCCCGCACGCTGGCCAAGATCCTCGATGTGCCGTTCGCGATTTCAGACGCCACGACTTTGACCGAGGCGGGTTATGTGGGCGAGGATGTCGAAAACGTCGTTCTGCGCCTGCTGCAATCGGCGAACTACGACGTGAAGAAAGCCGAGTGCGGCATCATTTACATCGACGAGATCGACAAGATTGGCCGGAAAACGGAGAACGTCTCCATCACCCGCGACGTTTCGGGCGAGGGCGTCCAGCAGGCATTGTTGAAGATTCTGGAAGGCACGACGTGCAACGTCCCGCCGCAAGGGGGCCGCAAGCATCCGAACCAGGAATACATCCAGATCAACACCTCCAATATCCTGTTCATCTGCGGCGGCGCTTTTGTCGGCTTGGATGCAATCGTGCAGCGCCGGATGGGAACGAGGAATTTGGGTTTTTCCTCGATTGCCGCGCAGCAGGAGGCGGTTTTGAAGCCGGAGTTGATGATGAAGTCACTGGCCCCCGAAGACCTGATTCGGTTTGGCATGATTCCCGAATTTATCGGTCGCTTGCCGGTGGTCTCGGTGCTCGATCAACTGCAAATAGCGGATCTCGAGAAAATTCTGCTGCGCACGAAGAACGCCATGGTGAAGCAGTATGCCAAGCTGTTTGCGATGGATGGCGTTCGACTGAAGCTCACCTCCGACGCGGTGCGGGCAATTGCGGCGAAGGCCATCGAACTCAAGACGGGCGCCCGCGCACTGCGTTCGATCATGGAAAATCTCATGTTGGAAGTCATGTATGAGCTTCCCCAACGCGACGATGTGGCGGAGGTCGTGATTGATTCCGCCGTGGTGGCAGGGCGGCGCAAGCCGACCTTGCGGCGCATCGCCAAGGCCGAACCGAAGCGGGACGCCGCGTAAATCCCGCCGGAAACCCGGCTCTGCTGGCGCCACTCCCGGTTGCCTCCCCTGCTGCCGCGCGGTGGTAATCGCCGGGGTTCATGGCTCCGAATACGCTTTCGCTACCGCGGCTGATCCCGTTTGCGCGAAAGTCGGAATGAGGGGCCGCTGCGTCATTTCACCAGTGGGCGTAGTCACCCTTTTCGAGCCCTTTCGCGAACTCGACGAGCAGTTGCACGCAGCGTTCCACGTCCTCGAGATCCACCATCTCACTCGGCGTATGCATGTAGCGTAACGGGATGCTCACGAGGCCGGTGGCCACGCCCCCGCGCGCCATCTGGGTTGCCCGCGCGTCCGTCCCCGTGGGGCGCGGATCGGCTTCGATTTGAAACGGCAGATTGAGCTTGGTCGCCGCGCCGAGCAAACGCGTATAGACGCGCGGATTGATGTTGGCGCCGCGGCACAGAATCGGTCCGCCGCCCAGTTTGGTTTCTCCGTATTTGCGATTGTCGCAATCCGGATGATCGGTCGCATGACCCACGTCGACCGCGATCGCAATGTGGGGATCGACCGCATAGGCCGAGGTCGTCGCGCCACGGACGCCAATTTCCTCCTGCGCCGTGGCGACACTCACCACCCGGGCGGCGAGCTTCGCTTTTTCGCGGGCCAGCCGAACCAGTGTTTCGCCGACCACATAAGCCCCCACCTTGTTATCAAACGCGCGCGCGGTTCCGATGCTGCCATTGATGAGTGCCAGTTCGTGATCGTAGGTGGCCACGTCGCCAATACTCACCCTTTCCAGCGCTTCGGCTTTGGAGCGGACGCCGATGTCGATCCAGATCTCATGTTTCTTCGGCACCTTCTTGCGATCTTCTTCATCCATCAGGTGGATCGCGCGTTTGCCCGTCACGCCGTGCACCGGACCCGAGGCGGTCTGGATGATTACCCGCCGACCGGAGATCACGCTCAAATCATGACCGCCGATCGTATCGAAATACACGAAGCCGTCCTTGTTCACATAGGTGATAATAAGTCCCAGCTCATCCATGTGGCCGGCCAGCATCAGCACCGGATCGCCACCTGGGTTGAGCGTGGCGATACGGTTGCCCAAGGCATCCTTGGCATAGCGATCCGCGAGCGGTTGCACGTGGCGATCAAAAACGGCCTGCGCTTCAGACTCGTAGCCCGAAGGCGAGCGGGCGTGAAGTAATTCAGCGAGGAAAGGAGGAACGTCGTAAGGCTTCGTCATAAATGAACGGTTGCTTTCAACTGGGGAGGAAATCGAAAATCACAATTCGGAAAACCACAACGAATGATCATTTACCCAGCCATCGACATTAAGGGCGGACGTTGCGTGCGGCTGACGCAAGGTCGCGCCGACCAGGAAACCATTTACGCCGAGGTCCCCGCCGAGGTCGCGCAACAGTTTCAGGCGGCCGGCAGCGCTTGGGTTCACGTGGTTGACCTTGATGGCGCCTTTGCCGGGGAACCGCAAAATTTGGCGGCGGTTCAGGCGATCGCCGCGTTGGGCATGAAAGTGCAGCTCGGCGGAGGATTGCGCACGCGCGCGGCCGTGGAGCGCGCCTTGGGCTTTGGCGTCAGTCGCGTGGTCATTGGGACCCGCGCCGCCGAAAGCGAAGCCTTTGTCGGTGAACTGGTACAGGCCTTTGGGGATAAGGTGGCCGTCGGCATCGATGCCAACAAGGGACAGGTCGCCGTCAAAGGGTGGGTGGCTACCGCGGGCATGAGCGCGCTGGAGTTGGCCCGACGCATGGACGCACTCGGAGTAAAGACGTTGATTCATACCGACATCGGAACCGATGGCATGCTCACCGGACCCAATTTTGCCGCCCAGGAAGCAATGCTAAAGGCGGGAAGTTTCCGGCTGATCGCCAGCGGCGGCGTGAGCCGGCGCGAGGACATTGTGCAACTCGCAGAGCTCGCGCGGCGTTACTCCAAGTTGGACGGGGTGATCGTCGGCAAAGCGCTTTACGAAAAGCGCGTCGATCTGGCCGACTTGCTGGCCATCGTGGGCTCGACCAGCGGGCAGTCGCTTTAGGCCCGCTTGCCGGCGTGTTTGCGCCGGCGGGGGGGAATCGGGATGCGGGTGCTCACTTTCTCGGCAATTTCTTCCAGCGGATAGGTGATGATCTCCGCCAGCGTCGGGTGGTACCACGGCGCGCGCAGTAAATCGAAAACGGTCGCTTTCAGCGCCAGCGGACCACTGAAGCAGTGAATGAGCTCTCCCGCATCTTTGCCGACAATTTCCGCGCCGAAAATCCGGCCGCTCCGGGGATCGGCGATCACTTTCACGTAGCCGTAATTCGCATCCATCAGGATCGATTTGCCGTGATCGTTGAACGGATACTCGGCCGCCAGATATTTTATCCCGGCTTCGTCGAGTTCACGTTCAAGCCGGCCGATCGTGGCCAGTTGCGGATCCGTGAACACGACATTGAGCAGAAGCGAGTAGTCGACCGGTTTGACGCCCTTCACGCCCGCGGCGTGCCGTGCGGCCAGTTCACCTTGTTGGATGGCGACGTGAACGATCTCCGCTGGCCCGGCGCAATCTCCCGCGGCATAGACCGTCGGCACGCTCGTTTGCTGCCAACGATTCGTGATGATTTGTCCGTTCGGGCGTGTCTTGATGCCAGCGGCGGGCAAATTGAGGGAAGCGGTGTTGGGTTCACGACCCAAGGCGTTGAACAGGTGCGCTGCCCGGCGGGTGATTACCTGGCCGTCATGCACGAACTCAACCGTGTAGCCTTTTCGGTCCGACCTGACTGCCTGCAGCAGGGTGCCGGCAAATAATTCGATCCCTTCGTCGACCAGCGCTCTTTGGACCACCACCGAGGCGGCGGAAGAGTGATCGCGCAGAATATACGGGCTCCGTTGCACGAGCGTCACGCGGCTGCCGATGCGGTTGAGAAACTGGGCCAGCTCGCACGCCACGATTCCGCCCCCGAGGACAATCACGCTCTTCGGCACGAAATCGAGCTCCAGCACCTCGTCGCTCGTCCACGCCTTAGCCTCGGCCAATCCCGGCGCCGGGGGCACGCTCACTTTTGACCCGACGCCGATCAAAATCTGCTTCGCTCGAATCCGTGCGCCCGTCGAAAGCTCGAGGGTTTTCGCATCGAGGAAGCGGGCGTGGGCCCGGATCAATTCGAACTTGCCGGACTCCAGGGCGCGCACGCGATACTCCGAGAAATCGGCAATGATGCTTAGTTTGCGCGCATGGATCGCCTTCATGTCCGCCCGGGCCGAAGGAATTTTCAGGCCGAAGGTTTTCCCTTTTTTCGCGAGATGGAGCACGTCCGACATGTAGAGCAGCGTCTTGGATGGCATGCAGCCACGCAGAATGCAGAGTCCGCCGAGATCCCGCGCTCCATCAATGATCGCCGTCTTGAGCCCAAGCGACACCGCGACGCGCGCGGCATTAAAGCCGGCGCTGCCGCCCCCGATGACCACGAAGTCGTAGGTTTTGATGGCCGTTGATTTCCGGTTTTTTACCCCATGCGGCTGGTTCATTAACGGCCTTTTCCGAATAACATAATATGGATCGTCTTCAGGACAATGGTCGCGTCCAGCAAGAATGAAAAGTGGCGGAGGTAGTACAAATCGTATTCGAGTTTCCGCAACGTGTCGTCGAGGTTGGCGCCGTAGGGATATTTGACCTGAGCCCAGCCGGTGATCCCCGGCTTGACGAGGTGCCGGAAGTGGTAGCAGGGGATCCGCTGTTCGTAATCCGCTACCAGCCGATCCCACTCCGCCCGCGGGCCAATCAGGCTCATTTCGCCGCGCAGCACATTCCACAATTGCGGCACTTCGTCGATTCGAGTGGCGCGCAGCAATCGTCCCATGCGTGTGATGCGTGAATCCCCTTCGCGGGTGTAAACATCGCCCCCGGCCGCGACTTTCATGGTGCGCAGTTTGTACATGCGGAAAGGCGCGCGATTTCGTCCGATGCGGGTTTGGGAAAAGAAGACGGGGCCCCGGTCTTCCAACCAAATACCCAGGGCGGCCGGCACGAGGGCGGGAAGGAAGATGCCCAGGATAGCGGCCGCCAGGATCAGGTCGGCGAGCCGTTTGGCGTGTTCAAATACCGGCTCCCGCGTGATCCGAAATCCCTGCTGGAACAACCAAATTTGGTTCAGCCGATAGCGGGGAATTTTGCGCCAGTAAACTTCGTGAAAGTATTCCAGCGTATAGATGGGAATGCCTTCAAAATACAGATTGAGCAGGGCCCCCGACACCCGCTCCGGCAAGGGGGTATTGGCTTCACGCAGGATCACCGCTTCCGCGTCGAGTTCGCCGGTGGCGATGGTGTGGAACGCCTGCTCCACGGGGATCAAGGGAAGTTCCAGTGATCCCGACCGCGGGCCGACGACACACAGCATTACCTGGTGCCTCGGTTCCATCTGCTTGGATTCCAAACGGAAATCCACGCAGCTGTTTTCGTCCCCGATGAACACCAGCGTCCTTTTTACCCGCCAACGCCCGATGTGCAGATACCAGATACGGCGATAGCCGATCGTCAGCGGCATCAACAGCAGATAGCCCAATATGATAACGCTGCGGCTTTGGTTGACGGAAAAACCAGCCGGTGGAAAAACGAAGGTCGCGAGCAAAGTCGCCAGCGTTACCAGCACTCCGGCGATGAGATGAAGACTCGTGTATTCCAGCGAAAGGGCCTTGGTGTGGGAACTGTAGCCCTCGATGAGATAAATCGCCGTGACGAAAAATGCCCACGGCAGCAGCAGTCCCAGGAGCAGCGGCTCATCCCATTCGATGACGCCGCGCAGGAACGCCACGACGTTAAAGACGGTAAAGACCGCGACGGTGTCCGCGATGGTGAGCACCACGGGCGTTGAGCTGCGGGCCTGTTTGGCGCCGCCTCGTTTCTGCCCGATGGGTTTCGACGCCTGAATCATGGGGGCGCGAAAAGTGGACGCAGGATGTTCTGCCATTGGTCCCTGGCCCGGGTAATTCCGCCGTTTTGAAGGCCAAATCGGCCGGCAGCGGCTTCCAGCGATCTCCGCCAGGCGGGCTCCGTGGCTAATCGGCGCAGGCAAGCACTAATGCCCGCGGTGTCGTGCGGATCGAAGACGGTGCCCATGGCTTGCCGCGCGATGGTTTCAGCTAACTCCGAGTTGCGCGTTCCGAGCAACAGAACGGGACGGGCCACCGCCGCTACACCGTAAAGTTTACTGGGGAAAACGAATTTTTCACAGCCGGGCCGCAAACTAATCAAGTGGACATCAGGCACGCTCAGGCTGACCGATAGTTCACCGCGAGGGCGGGGCGGGAGAAAGCGTACGTTGGTCAGTTGTTTGCGATCCACCTCCGTGCGCAGGGCGTTGTAGTTCGCCCCGTGCCCCACCAGCAGAAAAACGATTGCTGGGTCGGTCCGGAAGTTCTCTGCCACCTGGATCAGCCCGCTCAGGTCGTGGACTCGGCCCAGATTACCGGAATAACCGACGATGAACCGATCCCCAAGTCCCCAGTGCGTCCGCAGCGCAGCGACTTCCTCCGCCGCGCCGGCGTGGAGTCCCTGTGGCGCCCAGTTAGGTACGATATGCAGGCGGTTCTTCCGGGAAAGGTTTGGCCGAACCGTGGCCGCCATGTCTTCCCCCAAAGTGACACAAGCGGCGGCGTTTCTCCATGCGACGTCTCTCACTGGCCGGAAAGCTCCACTCGTAATCCTGGCTATCCAGCTTTTGGTTACGGCCGGTAGCACTTCAGGATAAATGTCTTGAATCCAATGCACCAACCGGGCTCCGCGCACGCGGGCAATCAGGGCTGCCGTGACGCCGATTAAGGGCGGATCAGTCAGCGCGACGATCACGTCGCCCGGGCGGACGGTCCGCCAAAGCAACGCAAGCGCCGCCAGGTGAAACCACGCAGCATTCATGGTGCGGCGCGCGAGATGGTGATCGGTGGGGGGAGAGCCCACGCGGATAATTTCCACCCCGTTTCGCCTCTCGCGAGCGGGCAGCCCGGCGGCCGAATGGCAGACTACGACGGATACGGAGCAGTTTTGGGCTGCCAGCGATTCCGCCAAGTCCACTAACAGCTGGGCGGTGGCGAGCTCTGCCGGCCAATAGAACCGGTTGATGAAATAGAGGCGCATGATGCCACTTCGGCTGACTGAATCCGGTCGAATACGCTTGAAGCTGTGGTGAACCGGAGCATCCAGGCCGTCACCGCGACGGAGCGGCCGGCAAAGGGAAATCGAACCTGCCAAGAAGCTGGTCCGTCAGATGGATCCAGGAACCACCGGCCGGGTTCATTCAGCTCGCAGACTCGGTGAGCCCCGCCGCGCGCAGCCGCGCAAAAAATTCCTGCACGATTGGTTCTGCCAGTAACGACTCCAGCGGCTTGTTGCTCGAGATCCGCACGACCCACTGCGGTGCGTTCGCCGAAACCGCGGGCCGCAACAACCGTGGCGCCAATTGCCAGGGATAAAACCCGGCCGTCTCTTCGACGGGCTCCCCGTCATAAAAGTGCCAGAACCACACGTGCTGCGGATAGCCGTTCTTCTTAAAAGCGAATCGACGCGGCGTTCGCAGAGGGTACGCCGCGAGTTTCGAGGGCGCCATGAGGGTCTGCCAACCGCTACCCGGCAGGCACATGGCCGGGGAGTGCAGCGCGACTGAACCGAGCGTCGCCTGATTGGGCGCCCAATAGGCGAAGTACACCGTGACCTGCGTGTCGCCTCGGAAGTAGCTTTCCTGGCGCAGCGTCGAAGTGTTCAACGCTTGGGCGAACGCCAAAACCGACTCATCCGAACGCCGCGTCCAGCCCGCGGTATCGAGCACCGTGAGGCGACTGAGGTCGGGCGCAGGCCGACTCACTTTGTCGTGCGGTCGTGTCTTTACCACGACGATCAAGGCCAGGAGCGCCACGCTGGCCGCCAGGGTGGCGTGAAGGGCCAG
>JBEENF010000023.1:0-18423 GCA_041192325.1 Verrucomicrobiota bacterium | reverse complement strand
TTTGCCCGGCAATATGCGGAGCAGGGCTGGACGGTCATTGCCACCGCCCGGGCGCCGGAAAGCGCGACGGAACTCAAGCAGCTCGCCGCGAAGCACAAGAGTGTTGTGATCGAGAAACTGGATATTCTCGATCGCGCGGCGCTGCAGGCGCTCGCGGCGAAATACCAGGGTCGGCCGATCGACGTACTGCTCAACAACGCCGGCGTGCTGGGCGATCTCCCCGGGCAGACGCTGGGGTCGCTCGATTACGCGAATTTCCAGCAGGTGATGGGCGTGAATGTTTACGGCCCGCTCGCGGTGGCCGAGGCGTTTCGCGAGAATGTGATCCGGAGCGGGCAGAAGAAGATCGTGGCGATCACGAGTGGCTCCGGCGTGATCAGCCGCGGCGGCGGCGGAGGCAAAACCCATTTTTACCGCGCAAGCAAAGCGGCGCTCAACATGGTGATGCGCGGACTCGCGAACGACCTGAAGGATCAGGGCGTGATCGTCGGCTTGGTCGCGCCCGGTTCCGCCGACACCGACATGCGGCGGGAGTTGGTGGGCGCGGAGCGGGCGGCGAAGGATCTGCGGCCCGAACAAAGCGTGGCCGGCATGATAAAAGTTATCGCGGGACTTACGCTCGAGAACAGCGACAAGCCGCTCAACTACGATGGCTCGGTGCTGCCGTGGTGAACGGGTCGGGCGCGCGAAACCTATTTCCGGGCGGGAATGGCTTCCATCAACAGCGCGAGCGCCTTGTTGAGGTCACCGGCGCCGACGCTCTCGCCCTTGAAGTGACCCAGGCGCACGACCACGAGATCGTGCGAAGGAATGATGAGGGTAACCTGTCCGCCCGCGCCAGCCATGAAGTACGCGTCGGTGGGCACGGGAAAGCGGCGGTCGTTGTTGATCCAGAAGAAACCGCCGTAGACGTGGCGATTGTCCGCCGCCCACGCCGGCGCGACGGTACGGGCGAATTTCACGAACCCTTCGGGCAGGATGCGCTCTCCGTTCCACACGCCATCCTGCAGATACAAATTGCCGTGACGGGCCCAGTCGCGTGCCGACGCGTAGTCGTAGCCCTGGGTCAGAAAATTTCCATCGACGTCAGTTTCAATGATCATCGTGCGAATCCCAATCTTGTCGAAAAGCGCGCGTTGGGGGAATGAAAGGTATTCCTCGCCGCGTTTCTCGACCGCGAGGCGAATGAGGTAATTCACCAAGACAGGATCGGTGTTGTGATAGCGTCCGACTTTGCCCGGCGGCCATTGCAGCGGGCGGGTGGCGGCATAATGAAACGCGTTCACCGCTCCGGTGTACAAGTAAACGTGGTCGGCGTAACCCGCGGCGGGATCGAAATCGGGATCCTGGGGCGCACGAATGCGGAGGCCGCTCGCCATATGGACGAGCTCGCTAATGCGGATTCTGGCGCGCGGATCGCCCGGCGTCTGCCATTCGGGAATCGGCGCCGGTTGATCGAGCGTGTAGACGCCCTGCTGGATCAACACGCCGAGCAGCGACGCCGTCGTGCTCTTGCCCATCGACCAGCTTTCAAATTGCGTGCGATGATTGAACCCCACGCCGTAACGTTCGCCGATCAGCCGGCCTTTCCACGTAACGGCAAAGGCCGCGGCGTGACCGGCGGGCGTCGCGAACGCGGCATCAATCGCCTGTTTGATTTTCGCCGCGTCGAGCCCGGCGGGGAGCGGGTCTGTGGGCAGCACGTCGCCCATGGGCCACGCTTGCGTGTCGGGATCCGGCAGCTGGCTTCTGACGCGCACCGGCGTAAAGTTCACCGTCTTTTGTCCGACCGGCAGCGTCACGCTTCCCTGGCTGCCGAGGTAAACGGCGGTGCGCACGACGCCGTTCGGCAGGGTGACGTGAACCACCTTGTTCACGCGATCGATCACCGGCTTGCCGAGCTTCGCGCGCTCCGAGTAGGGGCTCGTGAAATAGCCGACATGCTCGGCGGCGAAGTCGGGATCAAGGCCCGTGATGAAAACGGCCGAGCAAATAATCTTGGCCAGACCGGCGGCATGATGCGAGAGCGGGTCGCCGGGGGGCGGGGCATACGGCGTTGGGAGTTCGAGCGATTTGGCCCGGGCAAGCAGTGCGGCCTTGGCGGCTTCGGCCGCGGCGGCCGTGGGTGGAGTGGCGGCACGCAATCCAGCGCTGCACGCGCTCGCCGCCAACAAGATCAGGGTGAGGACGGAGCGGGATGAAAGAGAGTGACGTCGCATCGCAGTATTAACCAAGACGTGGGCGCGGTTGTCCAGACGAGGCAGTGATCCTCTTTGGCGTCTTCTGCCGGAAACCGGCGCGTCTCGAATTTGGGCGAAGGCAAATATTGAAAACGCAGCCGCCCGGGGCTCACCCGGATGGGCGCGGATTTATCTTTTCCCATCCGTGCTCATCCGGGGGAAAGTCCGGGTCGCCGGCGGAAACAATTTGTTTCGCCAGCGCTCCGGTGAACTTCGTCAAGGAATCGGGCTCAGCGGACTACGGCTGCTTCTTCTTCGCTTTTTGCTTCCCCGGTAAGGCTCCGCCAATCCACTGAGGAGGAATTTCGGCCGGGACTTTTAATTCCCGGCGGAGCGCGGCCAGTTGTTTTTCGAGCTGGCTCAAGGTGGAGGCATACGAGGCATCGCTGTAAACGCTCCGCATCTCCTGGGGGTCTTTCTCCAGATCGAAGAGCTCCGAGTAGTCCTCTTTCGTGCCGAAGAATCGCACCAGTTTGTAGCGATCGGTGACGACGCCGTAATGCGGCCGCACGTGGTGGGGCGTCGGATACTCGAAGTACTGGTAGTAAAACGCGGTGCGCCAGTCTGCCGGCCGGTTGCCTTTCAGCACCGGAACTATGCTGCGGCCCTGCATCTCGGCGGGAACGCGCACGCCGGCGGCTTCGAGGAAGGTCTCGGCGAAGTCGAGGTTTGAAACCATGTCGCGATTCACGCTGCCGGGTTTCGCCACGCCGGGCCAACGCACCACCAGCGGGGTGCGCAGCGATTCCTCGAAGATCCACCGCTTGTCGAACCAACCGTGTTCGCCCAGGTAAAAGCCCTGATCGCTTGCGTATACGACAATGGTGTTTTCCGCGAGTCCGGCGCGGTCGAGGTAATCGAGCATCCGTCCCACCGCTTCGTCCACGGAACGCAGGGTGGCGAGATAGTCGTGCATGTAGCGTTGGTATTTCCAGCGCACCAGATCGCGCCCTTGGGGATTGGCGGCGCGGAACGCCGCGTTGCGCGGTTCGTAGTAGGCGTCCCACACCTTGCGCTGCTCCGCGGTCATTCGCGGCGGAGGCGTCAATTTCACGTCCACTTCGTTCATCGTCTTCTCGATCGTCATGTCCTGATCGCGCTCGGCGATGCCACGCCCGGCGTAGTCGTCGAACAAAGTCGGCGGCTCCGCGTAAACCCGGTCGCCATCGGCATTGAGGTGACGCAACGCGGGTTCCCACGGGCGATGGGGCGCTTTGTGTTGAAACATGAGCAGGAAGGGCCGCGATTTGTCGCGTTTCTCCAACCACTCGAGCGAAACGTCGGTGATGATGTCCGTAACGTAACCGGTGTTTTGGATGACCTCGCCGTTGCGGGTCATCGGCGGATTATAGTAAGCGCCCTGGCCCGGCAGAACTTGCCAGAAATCGAAACCCGTCGGATCGGATCCGAGGTGCCACTTGCCGATCATCGCGGTCTGGTAGCCGGCTTTTTGCAGCAGCTTGGGGAAGGTGAGCTGGCTGCCGTCGAACACGGAATTCGTGTTGTTCGTGAAACCGTTGAGATGGCTGTATTTTCCAGTGAGGACGGTCGCGCGCGCGGGGCCGCAAATTGAATTCGTCACCAGGCATCGGTCGAAACGCATGCCGCCACGGGCGATACGGTCGATGTTCGGCGTCTCCAGCAGCCGGCGGGAATCCCCGTACGCGCTGATCGCCTGATAGGCGTGATCGTCGGAGAAAATGAAAACGATATTGGGCGCTGCGGCAGAAACGCGGCCTGACAGGGCGACCAAAGCGAGGCCGAGGGCACAAAATAATTTATTCATGATGGGGGATGCTTGAGGCTCATCTACGCCAAATGACCGGGTTGCGTCCGACCAGATTTTTTGCCGCGCGAGCCCACGTTGGGGTCGCGCGGTAGTTCTGAAAAAACGCGCCGTGCTGAGCGCGGGTATCCGGCCGGTCGTGCTGCAGGAAGCGGCTCGCAGACACGGCCGGCTGTCGGCGAGTTATTTGCCCGCTTTGCCCGTGCTCGCGGCAAAAAAGGTTTTCGCGGCCGCCACGAGTCGGTTCGGGTCTTCCGCGAAGGCCTTGCTGTCGGTCTCGATCGCCATCACGCCCGACCACTTGCTCTTTTTGATTTCCGCAAAGAGGCCCTTGTAGTTCGCCTTGCCCTGGCCGATTTCGGTATCGACCGGCGTCTTTTTTCCATCCGCCGCGGTCTCGATGATCTTGTCCTTGAAATGCATGTCGTATACCCGGTCGCCGTATTCGCTAAACACCTTGGCGGCGTCGAAGCCGGCGGCAGTGACCCAGCCGACGTCGAGGCACACGCCGATGCGACGATCCCGGGCGGCGAGCACTTTCTTTACGGTCGCGGGGTCGCCGTAAACTGAACCGGTCCCGTGGTTATGAATCGCGAGCTTGATGTCATATTCCTTTACGAGCTGCTCGAGATTATCCCATTCGGCCTGATCTCTCGGTTCCACGACGAGGAGCTTCATGCCCATGAGCTTGGCGAATTCGAACAGCTTGCGGTTCTCCTCTTTATTCACCGAGGTTTTGTTGACGCCACAGGTGTAGGCCATGAGGCCGTTCTTCTCGAGGATGGCTTTCTTGCGGAGCGTTTCTTCCTTCGGCCCATTCGGATCCAAGTGCGCCGCGATCAGCTCCAAATGCGTGATCTGGTGTTTCACCGCGAAGGCGACGACCTGATCGAAGGTCATGTTGCGGCAGGTCCACGTTTGGAGGCCGAGGATCGGCCCCGACTGCGCCGATTTGGTCGAAGCGGCGGAGGTTTCGAGCGCCAGGGTGAAACCCAGCGCGAGAAGCAAGGCGGTGCGAAGCAGTGCGAATTTGGTCATGGGGAGGGAGCGGGTAATGTAGAATCGGCGGGCGCCGTGGCAAGTCCCGCGCCAGTCATTCGGGAGCAAGACGGGCGTAAAGCCGGTTGAGGAATTCGCCCCGCGTGAGCTGGCCGTCGGGCTTCAGCTCCGCGGTGACAGCGACCCCCGCCATTTTTGTCCATCGGTTGGCCAGCGTGGCGTCGATCGGGACCGTAACGCCGAGGGCATGATGGGGATACGCCGCATTCCACTGACCGGTGGCCCGGGCGCGTTTCACCGCCGGCGCGGTTTTGGCGTCGACCAGGTCCGCAAAAAATCCCCGCGTGCCGAAATACTGCGCTGCCTTGAACCAAGGCGAAACAATCGGCCAGGGGTGCAGCGCGGCGACGAAGGTTCCGGGCGGATCCCAGGCGGGACGCGAGATTTTCAACGCCGGCGTGAGATCGGTCACATAGACGGTCATCGCTCCGCGCGTCCAGAGGCGCTGTTGCAAGGCGGGCACGGCAACGGCGCGCACGGATTGTTTGGCGTGCACGGCCATCGCGGCCGCGATGCCGGCCGCCTGGCCGAGACTGGTCCAGGTGGGTTCCATGCGCAGGGCGCTGAAGCCGACGTGACTCGATGACGCCGCCACGGGGACGAGGAGCCCGTCGATGTTGCGCGGGACCAGCACGCCGTAGGGGATCTGGTAGGGTTTAACGACTTTGCCGTGATGGCCGATCGTCACGCCGAACGACGGGCTGTAGACGCCGTGGCTGTTAAGCGAATAATCGCCGATGGCGATGCTGTCGGGCTGCACGGGCGCGCGAATGTTGTCCGGCTTCGGCTGCGTGTCGTGTTCGGTGAAAATGTATTCGCCGACGAGCCGCCGGCCTTCACGCACGTAGAGCGCGGGCGACCAGTGGTCCGTGTCGGGGTACTCGTCCTTCGGCAATCCCCAGCGCCTCATTTCCGTGCGGAAGGCCGCCGGCATTTCCGGGTCGTTGGCGAGGAACCAGAACAGGCCGAGCGAATAGTCCTTGTACGTTTGATAAATCTTCGCGCGCACTTCCGGCGAACCCTCCGGCCACGGATGATTCACGTTTTCGAGCGACAGGCTGACGGGCGAATTCCAGTCGTCGTTCCAGTCGGCTTTCTGGTTCGGAATGGGACGCAGCTTGAGAACCGCATTGGGGCCCGGGTTGGTGAGCGATTTGATTTTGCCCTCCCGGAGGAGCCCGACCAAGGGTGCGTAATCGTCGCGCCGGTAGGTGGACGGTTGGGCAATGGGGATAAAATTATCGCGCTGCGTGGTGAGGCACACGCGGAAGTTGTACGTCATCACGTAGCCGTTGGGCTGGTCGAAGGCCAGGCTCTCGCCGTATTCGGATTTTGCTTCGCAGCCGATCCGGTAGGTCGCGCCGGCGGCGGCCAGCAGGTCGCCCTCGTAGGTCGCATCGATAAAAACGGTCGCCTCGATCTGGCGCGGCTCGCCCGTTTTCAAGTCGACGAACGTCGCCGCCACGAGGCGTCGGCGGCTGGCGGCCGACGCCGTGCCGGCCGCGCTGAGCCGATGGTGCAGCCGGGTCGTGATGCGGGTTTCGCCGTTCACCATTTCCTCGAATACTCGACGCGCCACCTTGGGTTCGCTGTAGGCGCCGCGGACGGAATCGATCACCGGCGGCGAGCCGGGGCCGTGCGCCGCAATATAATACTGCTCGACGCGGTGAATGAACTCCCGCCACGTGCCGCCGAGCGATTCGAAGGATTGGAAATCGGGATTCGATAATCCGCCGGAGGTCAGCCCGCCGATGTGGCCGTCCTCCTGGAGCAGGATCACGGTGGCGCCCTCGCGGGCGGCATTTACCGCGGCGGCGACGCCGGCGGGCGTGGCGCCGTAAACCGCCACGTCGTACGTTTCGGCGGCGCGAGCAGGGGCGAGGGCCGTCAGGCCGACCAGTGCGAGAAGGAGGCGAAGGCGCGGGAGGGAGCGGAAGCGCAGGGTCATTAACGCCTATTTCGGTTGAGGGATCTGAAGCTTGGCGGGATTCGCGGGGGCGGGCGTAAAATTGATTTTTTGTTTTGCGCGCAGCAACATGCGCAACGGATGAAGTTCCTCCTCGAGCGTGAACGGCATGGCTGCGCCGGTGACGATGTGCGCCGTCACGAAATCGAAGTAGTCGATGCTGGGCGCGGACGTGTTGATGGGCTCCACGGACTTGCCGTTCAGCGCCACGAGGCGGGTTCGGGTGCCGTTGTCCACGGATTCGACAAAACCCTTCGTGCCGAAGATCCGCAGCGTTTCGTTGTTGCGCGGCTGGAAATCGGAGGGATTGAGGTAATTCATGATGAGCGTCGCCAGCCCGCCGTTCTCAAGCACCATCTGCGCCGCGCCGGCGGTCTTGCCCTGGCCTTTTTCCGGCAGGCCGAGATTCGTTTCCCAGCCCGTGATGGACTTGATGCGGGCGCCGGTCGCGTGTTCGACTAGTCGGATGCCGTGAATGCCCGCCTGAACAAAAAGCCCGCCGTCGAGCGCCTCATCCTGCGGCCGCTGCGGGCCGTAGGGATAGGATTTTTGCACCAGCACCTGAATGACTTCGCCCACGGCGCCGGACTTCACCAGTCGGCGCATCTCCTGATAGGGCTGCGCGAAAACCGTCCCCGCCATCTCGTGAAATTCGCGATTGGCTCGTCGGGCGGCGGTCAGGATTTCGTCGAGTTCCTTTTCGCTGAGGGCGCATGGCTTTTCGGCGTACACGTGTTTGCCGGCCGCCAGGCAACGAATCGCGTCGCGGGCCTGATCGGCGCGGCGCGGCGAACAAAGGGAAACGATTTCGACCGCGGGATCAGCGAGCATCGCTTCGAGCGTGGCGTACTGTTTGACGCCCGTGTCCGGTGGAATCACGCCCCGTACTTGGGAGACGGCAACCACTCGCGCATGCTTGCGCTTCAAAAGGCTGGCCACGGAAAGCTGGTGCCCGTTGGAGCCGTACAATCCCACGCCCAGCTGGCGGCCGGCCGTCGTTTCCGCGGCCGGCATCGGGCAGGGGAGGGCCGCGATGAGCAGCGCGAGAAGGGGATAAAAGAAGGAGAGTCGCATCGGGGATGTTGTTTTGCGGTGGGGGAGGGTGACGATAAAAGGGAGAACGAAGGCTGGGCGGCGCCTGGCCGGCGTAGCACCGGCCGACGAAGGGAACGCAGCGCTACACTCAGCGCGGCACGGCGATCATATCGAGAGACAGGGTGCGCGCGTCGAAGCCAGTGCTGGTCACGCTGGCCTTGCTGGCGGCGGGAGGACGCTTGGGATTGTAAAGACTCGGTCGCAGGGCGACGAGCCCGTTGCTGCCGTCGGTGTCGGAGGTGTAGTACGTCGCCTTCACGAGCTGGTCGAAGCTACTGTCGCAGTCGGCGAGAATCACCTGAAGTTGCGCGTAGATGTCGCGCGCCTGCGCTGCGCCGTCGCCGGGCTTCGCGGAAGTAAGGGTGGAAACATAGATGTGACTGGCCGAGTTGGCGGCGGCCACTCGCGCGTAAACCGTGGGCTGCGTCATGCCCGGCGGCGTGAGATAACCCACCCCCCGCGCCGGCGCGCCCACGCTGGTCGGAGTGGCGGCGGCGACCATCTCGATTTCGACCGATGACGGCCGAGACTGCCATTCGACGAAGACGAGCGGCGGAATCGCGGCATCGCTGCCATAGACCTCGCGAAAGGCGGCCACGACCTGGTCCACCTCGGTCATCGGCTGCAGGAAAATCTTGAACTGGACGGCGTCGGCCGGCTTGAGCCGCAGAAACTGCAACGTTTTGAGCAGGCTCGCGAGCGTGAGTTGCGTGGACTCCCTGGTCGTGGCGCCTTTTTCAGCGTCGCCTGACACCTGCGTGACCCCGCCGGCCGGCAGCACGCTCAGCTTGCCGTGCGGCGTGACCAAGACGGCGGGCTTGGCAATGCGGGCGCCCGCCCCGGCCACCGCGATGGCGTTGAGGGAGACGGTCACGTGCGCTGCGCGCATTTTTCCGGCCACAAAGGTGACCGCGGGTTTGTGCGCACCGGAGAATTCTTTGGCCATCGCCTGGCGGATGGAGGCAACCGACGCGTTGTCCTGCGCGCCCCATTCCAAGCGGATCGGCAGGGCCTCGGCGTGCCCGGCGGCTTTGAGCAAGGCCTGGAGCTGACGGAGCAATGCTGCGGGTTGCTCGGCCGCCGCGACGCCAGGGGCGGGCACGAGTTGTTCCGTGTGCAACAATGCTCGGTCGGAAAAGACCACGGCTTTCGAGGATCCGTTGGACGGATCGGGACCGATGTAGCGGACGGCGGGCTGGGCGGCCAGGACGCACGGTGCAACGAGGAGACAGGGAAGGAGGATGCGCGACCAGTTCATGGGTAGGAGAATGCTTTCTTTAATGGCAATCCTCGCGCGCTGACAAGTGATGATCAGGCGGCAGGGATTTTTCCCTGCACCGATTGCTGCCCGCCGGCAACGTCCTCGCCGCGGGGAGGCTTCATCTAGGTTTGAATTCGGTTCGCCCTTCGGCACGCTCGCGGCCGTGAAACGACTTCCCCTGCTCGGCGTGCTTTTGGTGTGGTTTGGATCGGCCGTGGCGTTCTCCGCGGGCGCGAGTGGTCCGACGCGCCCCAATATTCTCTGGGTCGTGAGCGAGGACAACACGGCCAGTTACGTTGGCGTCTATGGTGATCCGCTCGCCCGCACCCCGCGGATCGATGCGCTGGCCCGCGACGGCATTGTGTTCACGCGTGCTTTCGCGCCGGCGCCGGTCTGCGCGCCCACCCGTTCGACGATCATCACCGGGGTCTATGCCAGCAGCCTCGGCACCCAGCACATGCGCAGTCAGCAGCCGCTGCCGAAGGAGGTGAAGTTCTTCCCCGAATATTTGCGCGCCACCGGGTACTTCACGAGCAATCGCTCCAAGACCGATTACAACACGTCCACGCCGTTCAAGGCCGCGTGGAATGAAAATGGCGCGAACGCGCATTGGCGTCACCGCGAGCCGGGCCAGCCGTTCTTTGCGATCTTCAATTTCGAGCAGTCGCACGAGGGTCGCCAACATAAGCGCGATAAACTGATCACGGATCCGGCGAAAGTTCGCGTGCCCGCTTATTTGCCGGACACCCCGACGGTGCGGGCTGATCTGGCGCAATATTACGACAGCCTCTCCCGCGCCGATGCGGCGATCGGGAAGGTGCTCGATGAACTGACCGCCGACGGACTCGCCGAGGACACGATCATCTTTTATTATTCCGATCACGGCGGCGCCACGCCTCGCAGCAAACGCTTCCTCTACGAAAACGGCACGAACGCCGCCTTCATCGCGCGCTTTCCCAAGAAATACGCGCATCTGGCGCCGGCGCCGGCGGGCAGCCGCTCGGCCGAGTTAATTAATTTCGTGGATCTGCCGCCGACCGTGTTGAGCCTGGCGGGCATTCCGATCCCGGAGTATTTTCAAGGGCGCGCCTTCGCCGGCGCCCTGCGCGCGACGGATCCGAATTACACGTACATGTTTCGCGACCGAATGGATGAGCGCTATGATCTTTCCCGTGCGGTGACCGATGGCCGCTGGCGCTACATTCGGAATTATCTGCCGCACCTGCCGGCCGGCCAGCACCTGAATTATCTCTGGTCGCAGGCGTCGATGGCGGAATGGGCGTCGCTGAATCGAGCCGGCAAACTCGACGCGACGCAGCGCGCTTTTTTCGAGGCCCGCGCGCCGGAGGAACTGTATGACTGCGCGGCCGATCCCGACAACGTGCGCAATCTGGCGGCGGACGCGAAACACGCCGCCACGTTGGGTCGACTGCGCGCCGCCAATCGCGCGCATCTACTGCGGATTCGCGACACCGGCTTTATGCCGGAAGGGATGATGACGATGCTGGCTGCGGGTGGCTCGCCGGCACTGGTGGCGCGCGACGACGCCCGTTACCCGCTGGCGCGGTTGCTGGATCTGATCGACGGTTTGCAACTCGCGTCTGCTGCGCCGGCGGCGAGTGTGGCCGGAGCCCGGCAGGATCCGCTGTCAGTCGTGCGTTATTGGACCGTGGCCGCGACGCTCGGTTCACCCCGGGCTGTACCCGCGAAAGAGTTGTTTAAGGATGCGGACCCCTCGGTGCGGGTCGCCGCCGCCACTGCGGAGCTGCGCGGCGACCATCAAGCCGCGGCGGTGACCGTTCTGGCAGACGCACTGAACGCAAACCAGCCCATGGGGGTGCGACTCGCCGCGTTGAACAGCTTGAGTTTCCTCCCCTCGGTCCCGGACGCGATCCGACCGTTGCTTGTGAAGCTCGCCGACACGGAAGACAAAACCGACTATTTGGCCCGGGTGGCGATCACGCTGTTGAACCCCTGAGCGCCGCAGACCGCCGCCTGTCATCTTGCCAGATAGGGGCGAACACTCGCATGCTTGGGCCGATGCATTTCACGAACGCCCAATTGATTTTGCCGGACGCCATTCGTCCGGGCTCGCTCCAGGTTCGCAATGGCCGGATCGCCCGCGTTTCGGGCGCCTCCACGAAATCCGCCGGCGCAGGCGGGGCGATTGATTTGCAGGGCGGGTATCTCGCGCCGGGCTTCATCGATCTGCACATCCACGGCGCCAAAGGGGCGGACACGATGGATGGCACCGAGGCGGCGTTTCGCACCATCACCGAGTTTCATCTCCGCGGTGGCACCACTTCCCTCGCGCTCACCACGCTTACGGCGCCGGAGTCGGATATCCTGCGCACGCTGGAGGCGGTGAAGCCGTTTCATAATCGCTCCATCGGAAGGGGCGCGCGTATTGTGGGCGTGCATGTCGAGGGTCCGTTCATTGCGCTCGGCAAGGCCGGCGCGCAGGACCCGAAATACATTCGCAATCCGGAGCCGCGCGAATGGAAGCAATACCTCCGCTACGGGAAACTGGTGACACAAATGACGATCGCGCCGGAAAATCCGGGCTCGCTCCCGCTGATCAAGGCGCTGCGGAAAAACGGCACGATCGCCAGCGGCGGGCACACCGATGCCACGGACAAGCACCTCGTGCCCGCAATGAAGGCCGGGCTGAACCAGTCGACCCACACCTTTAACGCCATGAGCACGATCGTGAAAGTCGGGCCCTACCGGCTCGCCGGGATGATTGAGTTTGCGATGGCGCAGGATGAAATCATGGCCGAATTGATCGCGGACGGGATCCATGTGCCGCCGATCCTGATGCGCATGTTAATTAATGCCAAAGGCCGGGACGGCGTGGTCATCATCACGGACGCGACGCTGGGCGCCGGGCTGCCGCCGGGTACGAAATTTACGCTGCTGGGCGTGTCGGCGCGGACCACGGGTCAGGTCGCGGAAATGGATGACGGCACCGGGCTGGCCGGCAGCACGTTGACGATGATTGAAGGCGTGCAACGTGTTCACCAGCTCGCGGGCGCGCCGCTGGCTGACGCCGTGCGCATGGCGACGCTTAATCCGGCGAAACAACTGGGGCGCGACGACGAATTCGGTTCTCTCGCCCTCGGCAAACGCGCTGACCTGGTCTGGTTCGACCAAAAATTCCGCGTGCGAGGCGTCTGGATCGACGGCGAGGAAAAGTTTCGCAAGTAAGCTTGGCGCAGATGGACCGGGCCGGGCCGCGCGCCCGGCCCGGCGCTTTGAGCGCGGATAATGGAAAATCTTGTAGGCGCGCCCGGCGCCGGGATAGAAAGTTCCATGGCCATCCCCTCCCTGCCTCCGAGTCGTCGCGGTTTTATCAAAACGACGGCGGTTGCCGCCGGTTCCGTTGTGTTCGGCGTGCCCGCCTTGCTGCGCGGACAATCGCTCAACAACAAGCTGGACATCGCAGTCATCGGCTGCGGCGGGCGCGGCGGAGCGAACCTCCGCGGCGTGGCGGCAACGGAAAACATCGTCGCGCTCTGCGACGTGAACGAGGCCAACCTGAATGCCGCGGCGGAAAAGCTGCCGGGCGCGCGCAAGTTTACCGACTTCCGCCAGCTGTTCGACGATTTGAAGAAATTCGACGCCGTGGTCGTCAGTACGGCCGAGCACACGCATGCGTTCGCGACCCTGCCGGCGTTGAACATGGGCAAGCACGTCTATTGCGAAAAGCCGCTCACGCACAACATCTGGGAGACGCGCGTGATCCGCGATGCGGCGAAGAAGGCCGGCGTGGTGACGCAAATGGGCACGCAAATCCACGCGACGGCGAATTACCGTCGCGTGGTGGAGTTGGTGCAGTCCGGCGCGATCGGCGGGGTGAAGGAATGCCACGTTTGGGTTTCGCGCGCCTGGGGGCTGCAGAGCGAGGAAGCGGCGAAACAGAACAAGGACATCGTGTGGGTGATGAACCGGCCGGCCGAGGCGAAAACGCCTCCCGCGACCTTGAATTGGGACTTGTGGCTGGGGCCCGCCGTGCCGCGTCCATTTCACGATGTGTATTTCCCGGGTCCGAAGTGGTATCGCTGGTGGGATTTCGGCAGCGGTACGATGAGCGACCTCGGCTCGCATTGGAACGACCTGCCGTTCTGGGCGTTGAAGCTGCGCTCGCCCCTCACCATTTCCGCCGACGGACCGCCGCCCCACGCGGAGATCGCGCCGGCCTCGATGTCCGCCACTTATGAATACGGCGCCCGTGGCGACATGCCCCCCGTGCGGCTCACGTGGCATCAGGGGGCAAGCAAGCCGGCCATCTGGCGGGAAAACAAAATTCCGCAATGGGCCGACGGCGCCCTGTTCATCGGCACGAAGGGCATGCTCCTCGCCAATTACAGCAAACACACGCTCTTGCCGGAAAAGGATTTCGCGGACTTTAAGGCGCCGGCGCCCTCCATTCCCGAGTCGCCGGGGCATCATCAGGAATGGATCAACGCCTGCAAAACCGGGGGCCCGACGACGTGTAATTTCGATTATTCCGGAGCGCTCACCGAGGCGAATCACCTCGGCAATGTGGCGTATCGCCTCGGGAAAAAACTGGTGTGGGACAGCGAGAAGCTTGTGGCCACGAACGCGCCGGAAGCCGCGCGTTTCATCAAACGCGAATACCGCAAGGGCTGGAAACTGGCCTGAGCGATCGCAAGCGGGGCAGGCGAGCTTCACCAGACCGCGCCTGCCCTTCTTTCTTCGGTGAGTTTCGGGCTGGTGGATCTGCTTTCCACGATGAACCTGTCGCTTAACTCCCGCCTCTTTTCCGGCGCCGCCGCCTTGCTCGTCCTCGCCCTCGGGGGTTGCTCGCGCGAGGCGCCCGAGTCGAAATCCGCCCCCGACGCGAAGGCCAAAGCGGACGCCGCGACCGCCCCTGCTGCCGTCGCTCCCCGGCGGGCCTCGTTCAAGTTTGCGAGCCAGACCTTGAGCGTGCCGGAGGGGTTCACGGTTGAACTGGTCGCCGGCCCGCCGTTGGTGAACCGGCCCATCTCGCTCGCGTTCGATTCCAGCGGCGCGCTCTACGCCACGGATTCCTCGGGCCTGAGCGAACGCGCGGACAAGCAGGCGGAATTGAAACCGCACCGGGTGGTGCGACTCGAGGACGCAGACGGGGACGGGCGGATGGAGAAGGGCACGGTGTTCGCCGAAAACATGATGTTTCCGCAGGGAGCGATGTTCTACGAGGGCTCGCTCTATGTTGGCGCGCCGCCCGAGATTTGGAAACTTACCGACACGAATGGCGACGGCATCTCCGACCAGCGATCGGCTTGGTTCAATGGCAAGACGCTCACCGGCTGTGCGAACGATCTGCATGGACCTTACCTCGGACCTGACGGGTGGTTCTACTGGACCAAAGGCGCGTCGGCCGAGCAGCAGCATGCGTTGGGCAACGGTCGGCCGTTCCTGACCCGAGCCGCGCATATTTTCCGTTCGCGACCGGATGGGAGTGGACTGGAGCCCGTCCTGACCGGCGGCATGGATAATCCAGTCGGGGTGGCGTTCACCGCGACGGGCGAGCGGATCTTGAGCGGCACCTTTTTTCAGGTCGGCGTCGCGGGAAAACGCGACGGACTGATCCACTCGATTTATGGCGGCGTGTATGGCAAGGACCAGCCGTCCATTGTCGGTCACGTGCGCACGGGCGACCTTATGCCCATCATGACGCACATGGGCGCGGCCGCGCCCTGCGGCTCCATTACGTACTTGTCGCGCCAATTCGGGGCCGAGTACGAGGGCAACGTGTTTGTCTGCTATTTTAACCTGCGCAAAGTGGTGCGGCACGAACTCGTGGCTGACGGAGCCACTTTTCAGACGCGGGACATGGATTTCATCACTTCCGACAGCGCGGATTTTCGGCCGACCGATGTTTTGGAAGACGCCGACGGCAGCCTGCTCGTGGCGGACACCGGGGGCTGGTACAAGATCTGCTGCCCCACCTCCCAGCTTGCGAAACCCGAGGTGCTCGGCGCGATTTATCGTATTCGCAAAACCGGGGCGCCGAAAATCGAAGACCCGCGGGGGCGGAAGCTCCCGTGGAGCACCCTCAGCGGCGACGTGCTGATCGCGCTGCTCGACGACCCGCGCCCCGACGTGCAACAACGCGCCATTCATCAGCTCGGCCGGATGGGCGAGCCCGTGGTGAGCGCGCTCAGTGTGACGGCCACCAAGGCCGCCTCCGCCGCCACCCGGCGCAATGCGGTGTGGGCGCTCGCGCGGATTGACGCACCGGCGGCCCGCGAAGCGGGTCGCCGCGCGCTGAGCGATCGAGACGCGTCGGTCGTGCAAAGCGCGTTGCACAGCGTCAGTCTTTGGCGTGACGCGAAGGCGCTCGATGCGCTGCTGCGTTTTGTGGCGGGCGACCAGCCTGCGCTCGTGAGACGGGCCGCGGAAGCGCTTGGCCGGCTGGGCGAGCCGCAAGCCGTGGGACCGCTGCTGGCGGCGGCGGGTCGTTTAAGCGGCGCCGCAAGGGTCACCTTGAGCGGCACGCCGGAGAATCCGGCCGAGCGGATACTTGAGCACGCACTCATTTACGCGCTGATTGAAATCGGCCGGCGCGATGCCATCGTGACGCAACTGAAGTCGGCTGCGAATCCCCGTGTCATTCGGGCCGCGTTGGTGGCGCTGGACCAAATGGAAAATGGCGGGCTGCAGGCCGCGGATGTCATCGGCTCGCTCGAGGCGCCATTGCCGGTGTTGAAGTCGACCGCCGGCTGGGTTGCGGCGCATCACCCGGAATGGGGCGGGGAGCTGGCGAATTTTTTCCGGCGGCGCCTCGCCAACGGCTTGGGTGACGAGGCCGAACGCGCGGAGTTGGAACGCCAGCTCGCGCAGTTGGCCAAAGCTCCCGCGATTCAGGAATTGCTCGCAGACACGGTGAGCAACCCCGGTGCGTCGGTCGACGCGCGGCTGCTTTCCCTGCGCGTGATGGCCGCAGCGGGCCTGAAGGAGACACCGCCGCGCTGGCTCTCCGATCTCGCGACGCTGTTGTCGAGTAACGCGCTCGATCCGGCGTTGGCGCGGCAAGGCGTCATTTCCGCGGCGGCCTGGCCGCAAGCCAAAGAGCGGGCCGAACTTGCGGCCGCGCTGGTTCGACTCGGTCGCAATGCCGCCGCGCCGGACGACGCGCGAGTTGACGCCCTTGCGCTCGTTCCCGCGAGTCTTACGTCCGTCGAGCCTGAGCTCTTTGCCTTTCTCCGGGCTCACCTCGACAGCGCGCAGCCCATGCTCGTCCGCAGCGCAGCCGCCAACGCGCTCGCGAAGGTTTCGCTCACGCCAGCGCAGCAACTCGCATTGGCCGACACCATGAAAACGGTGGGGGCCTTGGAAGTTCCGAAACTGTTGCCCGCCTTTAGCCGGGCATCGAACGATGAACTGGGCCTGAAACTCGTGGGCTCACTGAAGCAATCGCGCGGGCTCGCCGGGTTGCGCGCTGATGCGCTTAAACCCTTTTTTGCCAAGTATTCTCCCGCGGTGCAGCAAGCCGGCGGCGAACTGCTCGGAATGCTTAACGCCGACGCCGCCCGCCAGAATGCGCGGGTGGACGAATTGCTGGCGAACGCGAAAAACGGCGACATCCGTCGCGGTCAGGCGGTCTTCAATAGTGAGAAGACGGCGTGTTCCATGTGCCACGTCATCGGTTATTTGGGAGGGCGGCTGGGGCCGGATCTCACGAGCATTGGGCGGATTCGCAACGAACGCGAATTGCTCGAGGCAATCGTGTTTCCGAGCGCGACCTTTGTCCGCGGCTACGAGCCGTTCGTTGCCACTACGAAGGCGGGCGAAACGCACAGCGGCATCATGCGCAAGGACACGTCCGAGGAAGTGGTGCTCGCAACGGGACCCGCGACCGAGCAGCGGATCGCGCGGGCGGAGATCACGGACCTCCAGCCCGGCGTTGTTTCGTCAATGCCGCCGGGCTTGGACGCGGTGCTGACGCCCCAGGAATTGGCCGACCTGCTGGCGTTCTTGAAGTCGCGCGGAATTTAGCGCCGCCGCGCGGGTGGCGGGAGCGGGGCTTTCGCACGGCCGTGCTTGAGGAATTCGCGGCGGTGTGGCACCGCTCGGGCAATCGAGTGACGCTGGCTAAGCTAAAGTTTCGTCTGGCGGATCAGCTCATGCACCTTGGTCATGATCGTTTCTTCCGCGGCAAAAGTGAACCGGCCGGGATGGACAAGAATTCGGGTGTTGGCGCCGCCGCCTTCGTAACCCCCTTCTTCCAACACGCGCCGGCTCCCGATGTAGCCAAAGACATTGTTCGAATAGCCGGCGACCCACACATAGGCCGGTCCCCGCAATTCCTTTTTGATCCGAAGGGAGTAATCGACCACGACCTCGCCGCCAATTGCCACCAGCGTCAGATCGCGGCCAAATTGCAGCACCTGCACGGGGCAGGGGAGCGGGGAAAATTTCTCCCCGCGTTCCCCGCTCTGCAGCAGACTTTTCGCGCGATCCTTCACGATCTGCGTTTGGTCCTGCTGCTGATAAGCCTCCAGCTCCGCTTTGGGCAGGGGCCGATACTCCAGCAGCGCATAGTCGAGCGCCGGCCGGAGGGGTCCCTTGACCGGTCGCGGCACGGCATCGAGCGCCGTGGTCACGGCATTCGCCAACGCGCGGCCATGCTGTTTCACGAGATCGTTCACGGTCTGGTCGGGCGACATGCCTCGTCGCGGGTAGGGATTCTGGTCGCCGCCGCAGCCCATCATGAACAGCGCGGTCACGCTGGGATAACTCGTCTCCAGAAATTGCTGCGCATAGCCCGCATAGTCGCCGCTGATCCGGGAGCCGCTGAGCGTGGTGTTGTGACAGGCGTAGCCGAAAAGCACGGCCTTCATTTTTCCGTCCGCGCCGGTGACTTTGAGCACCGGCACCTCCTGGTCGACCGGACCGTCGGGATAAGGATTATTGCCGAAGCTGCCGGCCGGACCCGGCCGCCGCCGATTCATCGCAAAACCGGCGCGGGCATGACTGACGCCCAAGTTGGCCGGCTGGCGGCGCT
>JBEENF010000022.1:0-18613 GCA_041192325.1 Verrucomicrobiota bacterium | reverse complement strand
TGCTTCGGTTCGTTCAACAACCTCACGAAGCTTTCCCCCGCCACCTTCGCGCTTTGGGCGCAAGTGCTGCAGGCGACGCCCCACGCGATGATGGTGATGAAGGCGCGGGGATTGGCAGACCCGGAGATGAGGGAAGAACTCCTGCTGCGCTTCGAGCGGGTGGGCGTCGGGCGGGAGCGCATCCGCTTCTCGCCCTGGACGAAAACGCTACGCGAACATTTCGATTACTATGGTAACGTGGATGTCGCGCTCGATTCCTTTCCCTACCACGGCACCACGACCACGTGCGATGCGCTCTGGATGGGGGTGCCGGTGGTCACGCTGGCCGGGGATATGCACCATTCACGGGTCGGCGTGAGTCTGCTCACCGCCGTGGGCCATCCGGAGTGGATCGCGTCTTCCGACGAGGAGTTTGTGCGGATCGCGGTGGAACTCGCTTCCTCGCCCGCCCGGTTGGCCGAAATCAAGGCCACCTTGCGCCACGAAATGGCGGCGTCTCCGTTGCGGGATGAAACGGGATTCGCGCGCCACTTCGCCGCGGCGCTCCGGGCAATGTGGCAGGCCCCGCGGCGAACCTGAGGTGCAGAAAAAAGCGTCAGCGGAAATGCCGGCGCAGTTCCGTAGCGACGCGAGCCACCACTTCCGGCCAATCGCCGAGTCGATTCTGCCGGATCAGCCGGGCGGAGGGATACCAGGGGTTGTCCTCGCGCTCGAGCAGCCAGCGCCAGTCAGGATTGTGGAGCAAGAGGACCCAAACCGGTTTCCCCATCGCGCCGGCGAGATGAGCCGCGGACGTGTCCACCGAGATCACCAGGTCACAAAGATCAATCAGCGCGGCCGTATCGGAAAAGTCGGTGATTTCGCGCCGGAAGTCGCGCACCGGCGCGGCGGTCAAGGCGGGCTCGTCCAACGGATTAACCTGCTTTTGCAGACTGATGAACTCAACGTCCGCAGACCACAGGGGCAGCAACGCACTGAAGGGGATGGAGCGATGGGGGTTGGGGATGGCGCTACCCGACCAGACCAAACCGACTCGTTTGCGGGTGGCCGGGCCCAGTTTCTGGCGCCACTGGTCCTTGCGCGCGGGTTCGGCCTGTAGATACGGCCGGCTCCCGGCGAGGGAAGAAAGTGTCGTCTGGAGAGCGAGGGGAAGACTGGCGAGAGGGCAATGAACGTCGAAAGGCGGCAGCGCGTCGCCGGGGGAAAGTAATGCGTCCACCGTAAAGTTGTGCCGCAGCAAATCCTTTAGGGGAGACTGCGCCTCCAACAGGATTTTCGCGCCGCGGGCCGCGACGTCGGAAATGAAACGACAAAACTGCAGCGTGTCGCCCAAGCCCTGCTCGGCATGCAGCAGGATGGTTTGGCCTTCAAGGGGCACATCGCCACGCCACGGCGGAGCGGAAAAGGTCCGGACTTTGGGATTAAAACTCCGCACTTGCCATCGCCACTCGTACTTCGACCAGCCGTCCGGATAATAGTAGCCCATCAGCAAACGGCAGGCCCCTTCGTTGAAGTGGGCCATGGCCAAGTGCGGATCGAGGTGCTGCGCGGTGCGAAAACTTTCGAGAGCTTGGCCGAAGCGTCCGAGATCCTGCAGCGCCACCCCGCGATTGTTGTGCAAGGCGGCAGATTGAGGAAACCGCCTGAGGGCGTCGTCAATGAAGGCCAGCGACTCCGCCGGCCTCTGCAGATCACGCAGGGTCTGGCCATAATTGTTGAGCGCTTCGAGGTAGTCCGGCCGCACCGCCAGTGCTTTTTCGTAGTTCTGCAGGGCGGAATCATACCGAATGAGGTCCCGCAAAGCATTTCCCCGGTTGTTGAGCGCCTCGGCATAGGCCGGGCGCAGTTCCAGGGCGCGGTCGAAATCGGCAATCGCGGCGACGAAGGCACGCAACTCCAGCTGCGCGTTGCCGCGCAGGTAATAGATTTCTGGATTCAGCGGTTGGAGGACGGCAGCGCGATCGTAGCTGGCCAGAGCCGCGGCGGGTTGATCTTGCTGTTTTAGTACCAATCCGGCCACCAAGTGGGCCCCCGCGTGTTTCGGGTTGGCTCGCACCGCCCCGGTTGCGTGATGCAAGGCCAGGTCGAGCTTTCCCAACTGTTGCGCGGCGAGGCCGGCCAAATAGAGCAGATCGGCATGGCGGGGTTCCTGAGGCAGCAGGGCGGAATAACCTGCGAGGGCCTCCGCGGATCGACCGGCCCGATGATGCTGGAGCGCGTCGTTTAATCGCGTCTGAAAACGCTCTGCTTGAGCTTTTGTCATCCGTTTCGCGTTTCTATTTTTTGCCGTTGGGCTGGGCGCGGATCACACGGCTGCGCGCTTGGCGTGAATCGCATCCGCGTTTACGGCCTGCGAGAGGTGACGGGCGCGATGCGCGTCAAGTGGAGACCGAAAGGCGGAGGTGTTCATGACTTATCCCGACACCAGCGTTGCCAAAGGTCGCGATAAACGGCTTCCAAGTTTCGAATAAAGCGGGGCCCATCCATCAGGGGCGAGGCGCGTATTTGCTGCCGCAAACCGGTCCGCCACGCGTCCAGCCTTGCCGGATCCCGCGCCAGGGAGAGCGCGACCGCGACGTAATCTTCCACCGTTTCGGTGACGAGTTCGGAAAGGCCAAGTTGCCCCAGCAGACTGGCTCCAGCGCGCGAAACCGCCGTCTCGCCCTGCAGGGTGACCACGGGAACGCCCATCCAGAGCGCATCGCAGGAAGTCGTGCCGCCGCCAAAGGGAAAAGTATCCAGACAGACGTCGATCCGCTGGTAGGTCGCAAGATAGTCGGCGAGGGATTGTTTGCCGACGAACTCGATGCGTTCCACCGCGACGCCGGCCGCGCGAAAGTGCTGTTGAACGTGCGTGCGACCGAGTTCGTTCGTGTGGACCAGCAGTTTTGATTGGGGCAGTTGCTGGAGCAAACGCGACCAGGCGTCCAGGGTAACCGCGCTTATTTTACACGGGTTGTTGAGACAACCGAAGGTAAAGGAGCGGGGGCTTGCGACGCGACCGATCAGTGGCGGCGGATCGATCGGGTAGGGCGAATAACACCAGTAGGATTCCAGCCGAACGGTCTCTTCGGTGTAGGGGCTCGTCGGCTGCCCGAGCGGATCGAGAAAAGGATCGCTCAACCGATAATCCATCTGCCGAAGCCCCGTCGTGCTGCAGTACGCGAGATACGTGATCTGCAGGGGGGCCGGCTTGCGAGCGAACACGCGCAGCCGGTTCCGGGCCGAGTGGGCGGCGAGGTCCACCAAAATGTCGATCTGATCCGTGCCGATCTGACCCGCAATCTCCTCATCCGAATTGAACGCGACATTCCGCCACTGATCCGAGATATCTTGGAGTTCCGCCGTGATCGCGTCCGGGCGTGGCACATCGGCGTAGGAAAACACCTCAAACTGCTCGCGATGATGCAGCCGGAGAATGGGAGTGATAAAACGTGCGAGGGGATGAGCTTGGAAATCGGGGGAAAGATAACCCACCCGCAGTTTGCGGTGGGGATCACGAGCGTTTTGGTGCTGCCTGGCGGGGCCCGGCGCGCTGTGGCGCTCACCCCAGCGCTGATGTTCCCGCAGCAACGCTTCGGGTCTGCACGCCGGATCATAATGCAGCGTGAGGAGGAGGTTGCTATGGGAAACCGGATTGTTCGGCTGCAGTTCAATGGAGCGTCGGAAGCAGGTGATCGCGCGTGCGATCTGCCCGGCATCCTTCAAAGCCAGCCCCAGATTGGAATAGGTTTGGGCTATTGTGGGGGCGGCCGTCAGCGCGGATTCGAAGCAGGCGATTGCTTGCGCCAGTTCGCCCGCGGAGGCGAGATGGCAGCCCAGGTTGTTGAGCGCCGCCACATACTTGGGCGCAAGCCGGATAGCAGTTTCGTATTCAACTCTGGCTTCGGCCAGCGAACCTAACCGACTTAGTACTTCCCCCAGATTATTGTGGTAGATGGCGTTTTGCGGCGCCAATCCCAGCGCGCGTTGCAGGCTGACCTTGGCCTCCTGTGTGCGACCGAGCGACTGGAGCGCGAGCGCGCGGTTGTTCCAGGCATCCGGATAATCGGGTCGCAGGCTGAGCGCTTTTTCGTAGTCGCTGAGCGCAGGCGCATACGCGAGCAGCGCGGAACGGGCGTTGCCCCGATGGTAATAGATTTCAGGATCATCGGGCTTGAGGCCGGCGGCGCGGTCCAGACTGGCAATCGCGGCCTCGGGCATCGATTTGCCCGTCAAGATAACACCTCGCATGAGATGCGCCTGAAATCGGGTCGACTCCACGGCGAGCGAAGCGTCGGCTCTTTGCAGCGCGGAGTCCAGTTGACCGGCCTGCCAGAGCGCGACGGCGGACAGGTAAAGCAAATCGGCATGTTTCGGGCGTTCGGCCAGCAGCGCGTCATAGCATCCCGTGGCTTCAGCCAATCGCCCCGCCTGATGGTGGGTGGTGGCGGTTGCCAACCGAGCGGCAAAGGATTCCGTGCGTTCCCGTCCCGCCGCGGCGGCCGAATCGGGAGCGGGTGGAGTGGCAGCCTCGGCGCACCGATGCCGCCACATTTCCAAAAACGCCGACTCGACGCCGCGGGCAAACCGGGGCGCGTCCGCCAGCGGAGAGTTTTGCATTTGCCGCCGCAGGCCCGCGCGGACTTGCGCCAGCTGCTCGCGATCGGCAGACAGCCGCACCGCCCGCTGAATGAAATCCGCGGGCGAAGTCGCGATCCATTCTGGCAGGCCCGCCGTGGCCAGCAGGCTCAAGCCGGCGCGCGAGGCGGGTATCGTTCCCGGCAGCGTCAGGACAGGCACGCCCATCCAGAGCGCGTCGCAGGTCGTGGTGATTCCGTTGTAAGGGAAGGGATCGAGCGCGATGTCGATGCGGGCGTAATACTCGAGATATTGAGTGCGCGACGCTGGCTCCACGTAGTCCAGCCGGTCGGCCGCGATGTCGTGGCGGGCAAATAAATCCTGCAGGCGCGTGCGCGCACTTCCGCGGGCGGAGAGCAGGAGCAGACGTGAGTCGGGCTTTGCGCGGAGCAGATCTGCCCAGAGGCGAATCACCGCTTCGTTGTGTTTGCAGGGATTATTCAGCGAACCGAACGTCACGCGTTCGGAGCGGAGCGCGGGCAGCGGGCTGCGCTCCGGAGTGGGGAACAACGGGTCATAACAACACCACGAATCGGGCAGCCGCACGGGCGTCTCGGCGGAGTATTCCGTCGCCACGCCGGTCGGTTCCATGAACGCGTCGGTGAAGCGGTAATCGATCGCGGGCAGCCCGGTCGACCCGGGATACGCGAGCCACGTCACCTGAATAGGACTGGGTTTCCGCGCAAAGACGGCGAGCCGGTTGTTCGCCATGTGCATCGTGAGATCGACGAGGATGTCGATATTTTCGGAGACGATTTTCCCGGCGAGCTCGGCGTCTGACAGCGCCGCCACGTCGTGCCAATGTTCGACGGCGCGGCGGAATCTCTCCGTCAATCCGTCGGGTTTGGCGACGCTGGCAAAGGCATGCACCTCAAATTGTGTCCGGTCATGGGCGAGGAAAAGCGGAAGCACGAAAAAGGCTTCCGCCTGATGGAAAAAATCGGGCGAGACGTAGCCGATTTTTATCCGGCGCGGCGGCAGCGAGACGGGCGGAGGGTTCGCCGGCGGCAGCGGGCGCACGTCGAGTGTTTGCGTCCAAGCGCGATGTTCCGTCGCGATCTGCTCGTTGGAGTAGCCGGGGTGAAAATGCAGCAAATAGAGCAGATTGCTCCAAGCGACCGTAAGCCGGGGGTCGAGGTCCACCGCGCGGCGATAGGCGGACACGGCCTCGTCGAGGCGACCCTGTTGCTTCAGCACGTTGCCGTAGTTGCACCACGCGGCGGCATCGCGCGGCAATTCGCGCAAGGTCTGCTCCAGGACGGTCATGGCTGCGTCAACTTCGCCGGTGGAGAGGAGGGCGTTCGCCAGGTTCCGGGCGGCATCCACGAAGGCCGGCTGGTACTCCAGCGCGCGACGAAAGGCCGCCACGGCTTCGGCGCTCCGGCCTTGATCCTGCAGGAGATTGCCGAGGTTGTAGCTGGCTTGGGCGTAGTGGGGCGTGAGACGCAGCGCAGCGTGGTAGGCGTTTTCCGCGCCGGCGTAGTCTTGCAGCCGGTGCAGCGTGTTACCCAAGTTGTTATGGGCCACGGCAAAGGTGGGCGTGATTTTCAGGGCGTGCCGATAGGCGGCCGTGGCGTCCTCCCATCGACCGAGACCCTCGAGCGCCTGACCGAGATTGTTGTGGAATTCGGGGTTGGCGGCGTGTCGTGCGATGGCGGCTTGGATGAGCTCGACGGCCTGGGCGGGGCGGCCCAGCTGCAGCGCGATCACGCCGAGCAAATGCAGGGCGTCGGGCTGGTCCGGGGCGACCGCGAGCACCTGCCGATAGCCTTGCTCGGCCTCGGCCAGACGACCGCCCTGATGTTCCCGCAGCGCCGCCGCGAGGATCTCGTGCACACTCATGCGAGGGCGCCACAATGCCGGCGCCACAGCTTCCGGAAAGTCTGTTCTCGGGCGTGGAGTAATGACGTCTGCGCTTCGGGCCGCGAGTTCTGCCACGACCGGCGTGCCTTGAGCTGGAGGAGGCGGGGCGTTGAGGCGTTGCTCATTAGCGTGACGAGAACGAGGCGGCGTCGCTGCGTCATGATTTCGCGCGGCACCATTGCTCCCATACTTGGCGAAAAATCGATTCCATGTCGCGGGCAACACCGGGCTCGGTGCAGAGCGGCGAAGCGGCCATTTCCGAACGCAACCCAGTCCTTAGCTCGGCCAGCCGGGCCGGCGAGGACGCGAGCGAAGCGGCGATCTGGACAAATTCCGTCGGAGAAGCCGCCACCCATTCCGGATGGCCTAGATTCGTCAGCAAACTCACGCCTACTCTGGAGTGGTGTGTCTGGCCGGCGAGGGAGACGACCGGCACGCCCATCCACAACGCGTCGCACGTGGTAGTGGTGCCATGATAAGGAAATGTATCCAGCGCCACATCAACGCGGCGATACTGGCTGAAATGCTCGGCTTGGGTCGGCGTGCGAGGGCAGAACCGGATCCGGTCAGGCGCAACGCCGGCGGCAGCAAAGCGGGCGCGCACCGCTTCGTGTAAAGGGGGCGGGGTGAGTTGCCCCGCCTTCAACAGCAACCCCGCCTGGGGCACGGCGGCCAGGACTTCGGCCCAGAGGGTTACCGTGAATGAAGAGATTTTTGAGAGATTGTTGAGCGACCCGAACCAAAATTGCTCGCGAGGGGAATCTTTGGGGTCGTCCGGCGCAGGGACTTCCGCAGGAGGCCGATAACACCATGCGGTTTGCCGCATGCGGCACAGCTTTTCTGAGCAAAAAACATCCGTCAGCCCGGGGGGATCCGAGTAGCCATCGACGATCCGATAGTCGATCGCGGGCAGTCCGGTGGAGTTGGGGTAGCCCAAGTAAGTCAGCTGCACGGGCGCTGGCTTTCGGGCAAAGAGCAAAAGGCGACTTTGCGCCGTGTGGCCGGCGAGGTCGACGAGCAGGTCGATCTCATCACGGCGAATGATCTGCGCGAGTTGGGGGTCGGTAAAACTGGCGGTGTCCCGCCACTCCACGGGTTGCTCCCGCAGTTGAGCGGTCGTTGAATCCTGCTTCCGCGCGTCCGAGTAGGCGAAGAATTGGAATTGTTGGCGGTCGTGCTGCGCCCAAATGGGTAGGATAAAACGCGCCACGGGGTGTTCCCGAAAGTCTGGGGAAACGAATCCAACGCGCAGTTTGCGTTCGGGATCGCGGGTATTCCGATGCGGGAGGATTTCCCGCGCGAGCGGCGCGGCGTGCTGCTCCGCCCAGCGCCGGTGCTCGGCCGCGATCTCGGCAGCAGAAATGCCGGCGACATAATGGAGCAGCAGCAGCAAGTTGGAATGCCCCGTCAGGCTGATGTCGCCCGTCCGGGCCGCCGCTCGATAATGCTCCACCGCCGCCTCAACCTCGCATTGATCCGCCAGTTCACTGGCGAGGTTGGCTTGGGCCGCGCCCAGCGAGGAATTCAAACCCACCGCTGTCCGGTAGTAATCGAGCGCTGCGTTGCGGTCGCCGGCAAGCTTTGCGGCATTTCCCAGATTAGACCAGATGTCTGCATCCTTCGGCGCGAGCGCAGTGGCCGCCTGGTAGCGGGCGATGGCCGGCTCAGTTTGGCCCACCGTCAAGAGGGCGTTGCCGAGGTTCACCGCGGCATCGACGGACTCGGGACAGAGCCGGCAGGCAAGCTCGAGCAACGGAATAGCCGCGGCGGAATTTCCGGTGTGGTGCAGCGTTGTGCCCAGATTGTAGGCAAACTGCGGGTCGTCGGGCTTAAGCCGGTGGGCACACTCAAAGGCCGTGATGGCACCCGCCCAATCGCCGGCGGCGCGCAGCGTGTTGCCCAAATTGTTGTGCGCCGGCGCCAGCGCCGGATTGTGGGTCAGCGCTGCACGATAGGCGTTCACGGCTGCGACCAGATTGCCCTCGCGCTGCAGAGCCTGGCCGAGGCTGTGATGATAATCCGGCTGCGATGGGTCGCGTTGGATCGCCTTTTCGAGGCAAATTTTCCCCTCGGCCGTTTTTCCGGTCTGGAGCAGGAGTACGCCGAGCAAGTGCAGCGCATCCGCATTCGCCGGGTCGGTCGCGAGCACGGCCCGGTAGATTTGCTCTGCTGGTGCGAATCGGCCCGCTTGATGCGCCTGAAGCGCAACCTCCAAGGATGGCGAGGAACTCATGGTTCAATTCTGCACCAGCTTTGCCAGATGTCCCGGTAGATCGATTCCAGGTTTTGCACGCAGCGGGGCCCATCCATTAGCCGCGAGGACTGCATTTGCTGCCGCAAGCCGCTGCGCCACGCCCGGAGGCGAGCGGGGTCGCGAGCGAGCGCAACCGCGATGCGCACGTAAGCTTCCGGCGTATCGGCCACCAGCTCGGAAAGTCCGAGTTGGCCGAGCAGGCTGGCTCCGGCGCGCGAAACTGCGGTGGCACCCCGTTGGCTGACCACCGGTACGCCCATCCAGAGCGCGTCGCAGGTGGTCGTGCCTCCGCCAAAGGGATAGGTATCAAGGCCAATATCGACGCGTTGATATGTGGCGAGATAGTCGGCGAGCGGCTGGCGGCCTACAAACTCCACGCGCTCAAGCGCAAGTCCGGCGGCGCGAAAGTGATCCTGAAGATGCGTGCGGCCGATCTCGTGCGCGTGAATCACGAGTTTAGACTCAGGCAACTGCTGCAATAGCTGCGTCCAGGCGGACAGCGTTACATCGCTGATTTTGCACGGGTTGTTGAGACAAGCAAAGGTGAGTGATCCGCGATCCCCGGCGCGTTCGGTGACAGTGAGCGGCTGAATCGGATGTGGGGCGTAACACCAATAGGATTCCAGCCGGAGCGTTTCCTCAGAATACGAAGATACTTCCTGGTCGATCGGGTTCAGAAAAGGGTCGCTCAAACGATAATCCAGGTGCCGAAGGCCAGTCGTGCTGCAGTAGGCCAAATAGGTGAGTTGCACCGGCGCCGGCTTGCGCGCGAACAAGCGGAGGCGATTGCGCGCGGAGTGGGCGGCGAGGTCCACCAGAATGTCGATTCGATCCGCGCGGATCTGGCGCGCCACGTCGTCGTCGGACAAAAAGGCGATGTTGCGCCAATGATCGGAAAGGCCCTGAAGTTCGGCCGTCGTCGCGTCGGGCCGGGGCACGTCCGCGTAGGAAAAAACTTCGATCTCATCGCGCCGATGCAGCCGGAGGAGGGGAGTGAGAAAACGTGCGATCGGATGCGCGTTAAAATCCGGCGAAACATAGCCGACGCGGAGCCTCCGTTGAGGATCGGGAACGTTCTCGTGCGGCATAATCGGTCCCGCGTCGCCATGACGCTCATCCCAAAGCCGATGTTCGCGCAGCAGCGCCTCGGGCCCGCAGGCGGGATCGTAGTGTAGGGTGAGAAGCAGATTGCTGTGTAGCAGCGGATCGTTCGGGCACAACTCCACGGCGCGGCGGAAGCACGCGATCGCGCGGGAGAGTTGGCCGGAATCCTTCAGCACATTGCCGAGATTGGAATACGTCTGCCCCACGCCCGGATCGGCCGTGACGGCCGCTTCCAAGGTGGCGATCGCCTCCCGGGACCGGCCGGCGCGCGCAAGATTATTGCCGAGATTGTTCAGCGCTTCGACATACGCGGGGGCAAGGCGCAGCGCTTGCTCGTACTCAGCCCGCGCCTCCGCCGGCTGGGAACTGCGGTCGAAGACTTGCCCCAAGCTGTTGTGATAGATGGCCGCGCCGGGATTCAGCTCAATCGCGCGCTGAATGAGACGCTGCGCCCTGGCGCAATCGCCGGCTTGCAACGCCAAAAGTCCGAGCAAATGGCTGGCGTCCGGATGATCCGGCTGAACGGCAAGAATGCGTTCGTAGAGCTCGCCGGCTTCCCGCGATCGGCTGCCCTGATGATGCGCGAGCGCAATCTCAAACGCCTCGGCAATGGTGACTTCAGCCATGGGTTAGCGCCGCCCGTGAATCCGAATCAATGCTGGGTTTCTCTAGGGCAATCACCCGCCCCAAGTTGGCCCCGCGCAGATCGAGGGCATCATTCTTGTCCATTCGGTTCAATTCGTGGTTGTCCGCGCATTCAAGGCATGAGAGTCAGGGTAATGGCAGGCAAAAAATAGCATGGAGCGCGAGTTAGGCCAACGCTGTGGCATGGTAATGCCCTCATTTCAACAAGGGCGATTCCTGCAGGAAGCGATTCAGAGTGTCGTTTCGCAACGGGGAAATCGGGAATTCGAGGTGCGGGACGGTGGCTCGACGGACGAATCGGTCGAGATTCTGCGGCGTTTTGGCGCCTCTGTTCCCTGTCGGAGTGAACCCGATGGCGGGCAAGTGGCGGCGATCAATGCGGGCTTGCAGCAACTGCGGAGTGGAATTGTCGGCTACCTGAACAGTGACGACCGGCTCTTGCCCGGCGCGCTGGAGATGGTCGAGGAGGCATTTGCCCGCAATCCCACGGTGGATGTCGTGTACGGTCAGGCGTGGATCATCAACGAACGAGGTGAACGAATGCGCCCGTATCCGACGTTGCCCTTCGAATTTCCGGCCTTGGTCCAGCATTGCTTCCTCTGTCAGCCGGCGACCTTCTGGCGGGCCGACCTGCACCGTCGTTTCGGCTGGTTCAATGCGGACTACGAGAACACGTTCGATTACGAGTTCTGGCTGCGGCTGGCGGGGAACGGCGCGAAGTTTCTGCACATTCCGGAATTTCTCGCGGAATCGCGGGAGCACGACTCGACCAAGTCACGGCGAAATCGCGGGAAAATTTTTCGCGAGATTCGCCGGATGCAAATGCAACGCCTCGGCTACTGCGGCCGCAATTGGTGGGAGCAACAGCTGCGGTTTTGGCGGGACGAATCTGGTTCGCGGTGGGGGCGGTTGCTGCCCGGCCCGGGCGACCGCAGAATGTACGGTCTCGCGTGGCTGCCCTACGTATTCTGGCGACGGAAACTGGGCGGGCCGCTCTTCTACCGGCCCGGCGACTGGCGGGCTTAAGCAGGGTTCGTCGAAGGCGGAAAGAACTTGGTGCCGTTGAGTCAAGCGGGCCTAAAACGATCGGCGCAGGCCGTTCGCTAGCTGGCGTCGCCTATTATATCCGGTGCGGTCGGGAAGAGATTTGGCTTACCGGTAAGCGGGATGGATGAACCCCGGCCAGTCGTGGCGCGCAAACGCCAAATCCGCCTGCCAGAAACTGCCGTCGTGCGGACGATACAAGGAATCGAACATGTCGATACAGCGAAATCCCTTTTCACGCATGAGGGCGCAGAGCTCGTCGAACAGCAGGTTGCCGTGGCCCATGCGGTGATTGTAGGCCTCGATTACCGCAAGCGACGTCTGGGCCAGCAGCGTTGCCGCGCCGGCGAGGATTTGCTCCTCGAAACCATGCGTATCGAGCTTTAGGAAGAAAGGTCCCTGTAGCCGATGGGTCGCAGCGACCTCGTCCAGCGTGCGGGCCGGCACGACGATATCGTGCTCCGAAAACGCGGTGTGCGCGGCCAATCCGCCAAAGAGGTCGCCGGCATGGAAGTGCACCTCGCCGGGTTGGTCGGCGGCAGCACAGATCGCGTAGTGAACGCGCGGGTTTTCGGCAGCAAAGGCGGCGAGCGCCGGTTCATGCTCGCGCCGCGCTTCGACGAGAAAATATTGCCGGTCGGGATAGCGCCGAATCACTTCGCGCGTCCACATGCCGTTGGAAGCGCCCACGTCGACCACGGTGGAGAAATCAATTTGGTAGCGGCCAAGCCGCTCCAAAAAGCCGGCGAAGATGGGTTGTTGCCAGAGATCCACGGGACTAGTGGTTAAATTTTACACCGACGGGAGATGCCCAGTGCCTTCGCTTCATGGGTTGGGCCGATCTTCCGGTGGATCGAGCAATCGGCGAGGGATATCGCGCGCGCCGTGCATGACGCGTTCGATGTTCAATTGCAGGCCATCCGTCCGATAGAAAACCAAGTGGGCGCCAAACGGTTCGTCGATCCGCCGGGAGCGAAAAGCCCGTCAGTTCGGCGGCGCGGAATCGGCAAATACTGCCCATCCCAGGATGTCTGGCCAGCGCCACCACCGTGGCGTCGAAGGATGCCAGGAAACGCTCTGCTACCGCGACGCTCGCATTATCCAGATACCAGCGGTACTGGTGCGAAAGATCGGCTTCCGCGCGGCCGGAAATGCCGGGCTGCAAACTCATGCCGCGGAGTTCGCGACCTGCCGCACGCGCGCAAGGGTCTCTTTGTCGTAGGGTTGGTGCGAGCCGCGTACTCCTTCAAGTAAAGCCGCTTCGAGAGCGGGCGATTCGAACCCATCCCTTTGTTCCAAAGCTCGCAGGGCATCACGCACCACTTCGCTCGCGTCGGCGTAGCGTCCATGGCGCACCTTGTCCTCGACGAAAGCCTCCAGTTCCTTGGTCAATATCACATTCATCGGGTGTCAAAATGTCACTCAGCGCGGGTTTCACAAGTGAGAACCCGATAAGTGACCAGCAGCAGGCGGAGCCTAACCGCGACGCAGCATGCAGAATTTTCCCGCGAATGCTTCGGGCAGGATCAGTTCATAGCGGCCGCGCTGCTCGGTGACGAACTCATCGACGGCGGTCCTGGCGCCAGTGGAAAAGAAATCGTAGTCGTCCACCACGATTCGGCCCCCGGGTGTGAGATGTCGCTCCAGGTAGCTCAGCGCGTGAGCGATCGGGGCGTAGAAATCGAAATCGACATACGCGAAGCACACCCGCGCCGGGCCCGTGCCTTCCCGCAAGGTGTCTTCGACCATGCCCGCGCGCAGGTGGTAGCGATCCGCGGGAAAGCCAATTTGGGCCAGTCGCGTTTCCACTTCCGTCGCATCGCAACGCATCTCCCCTTCGTATTTTTCGATGCTGCCCAAACCGAAAATGTCGTCCTTTAAATGGTCTTGGGGCGAGGGTTTTGGCAGTCCGGCAAAGGAATCGTAAAGCCAAAGGTGTTTGTCGGTGGCGCGAATTTCGTTCGCCAGCAGCGCTGAGGTCGCGCCTTGCGCCACGCCGAATTCGCACAGGTCACCGGGGTCGCGCAGCGCAGTGTGCAGTTCTGCCAGGAGGTAGGTGGCTTCGCTGATTCCCGTGCCCAGCAGCCGGGCGAGCAGCTCCGGTCGCCCTGGCGTGGCGGGGAGTTTGGGGAACTTCAAGACGCGCAGCGCATCGTGCAATTCACGAACCAGCGCAGGGTATTTCAGGACGGTGTTGGGTTCGAGCGGAGTCATGGCGGTCAATTGCGGGAACTGGGATTCGCCCGCTGCCACAAATCGGCCACGCGACTCCCGGCAGGGACAATATCGCGGTGATACCGCTGGACGATATCGTCAAAGGAACGCGGGCTCACCAACCGCATGAACCAGCGGTTCAACTTGGCCAGCAATTTCGCCCGTGCCTGACGCGCCTCGGGTGAGGAGTCGGGATGGTCACCCCATGCGGCGGCGTTGACGGTTTTGATCACGTATTCGAGCGAATAGATCCAGATGCAGCGGCGTGCGAGCAGGAAGGGGCCGGGGCCGGGATTGCGGGCGAGCACACTCATCAGTTCCCACCAGCGCCGAAATCCGCCTGAGTTCGTTTTCGTCTGCGGGTGATCGCGATTGGCCGCGAGAAACCGGGGCAGCCGGCGGCCACGCAATCCCAGCGCGAAAAATCGCGTCAGCCACTGGTAATCGAGAAACCAGCGGAGGTCCGCCCGCAGCGGTCCGACGCGAGCCAGAATTTCCCGCCGGACAAAAAGTGTCGGCTGACAAATATAGTCGTGAGAGAAATAAAATCGTTCGCGGGTGCAGTCCTCGGTGAAAAGATTGGGCGTGAGAATTCCGCCGTGCTGGTCGATTTCCAAGGCGTCGCCATACACGAAGTCGAGCGAGGGATCCGCGGCGAACGCGGCCTCCACTTGGGCGAAGGCGCCGGGCAGGTAGGTGTCGTCGGAGTTGAGCCAGGCGACAATCTCGCCGCGGGCGAGCCCCAGTCCCTGGTTGATCGCGTCAGCCTGACCTTTGTCCGGGCGGCGGTGCCACGTGATGCGATCGCGATAACGTTCCAGAATTTGGGGCGTCTCGTCGGTGGAGACCGCGTCCATGACCAAGACTTCCGGGTTCGGAATGCCTTGGTCGAAGATGCTGCGCAGCGCGATTTCGATCCACCGTCCGTGGTTGTAGGTCGGAACGACAATGCTGAAGCGAGGGGGCGTCATGCGCGGTTGAGATCAACGCGCACCGGTGCGCCCAGCGGGCGATCCGGGAACGGCGCAGCGAACTCATACTCCTTGATTCTTTTGGCGCGTAAACTCAACAACCGGGCCGCGACGCGAATCTCGCGTGGCGTCAGCTTCGTGCGCGGCTGGAGCGACCGGGGCAGTCGGACGCGTTCGTTGTACCAAGCGCGCAGCGGATTGTAACGGCGGCGCGCGGTGGCGAATGCGGCCAGATGACCCTCGATGAGGTTTCGCACGGAAAACGCCTGCAAACGGGCGCGACCGGCTTCCACCAGCCGGTTGCGCAAGGGCGTGTCTTCGACAATGCGGACCATGGCCGCGGCGATGGAAGCGGGATTTTCCGCGTCGAAATACAAAGCGCTCTCGCGCGCCACATCAGGTTGACTGGTGTTCTGGCCACAAGCGATCGGGCATCCGGCCTGCATGGCTTCAATCAGGGGAATGCCGAAGCCTTCGAACAAGGAGGGAAATACGAGTGCGCGGGCGTGCTGGTAAAGCCAGCTAATCTCCGCCCGTGGCACTTTGCCCAAGTGGAGCACGCGGTCGGACACGTCGGCGGCCCGCACCGCTTCATGCCATTCCGCTTCGCGCCCGAGGAGGCTGCCCGTGCAAACCAAGGCGATGGCGGGATTGCGCCCGGCGACCTGCGTCATCGCGGCGAGCAAGCGGAGATGATTCTTGTGCCGCCAAAAATTCGCGGGGTAAAAAACGAAAGGCCGATTTTCCATCGCAGTCGTCCAACCGGCGGGCTTGAGCGGCGGCGGCAGGATGTCGGGCACGTGATGGACGATGTGAAACTTCCGTCGTGACGCGCCGGCAAGCTGGACCGCCATGTCGCGGGTAAACGCTGAAATTGCCACCACGGCATCCGCCATGCGCAGCGACCAATCGTAGTGGAAAAAACGCTCCTCCATTTCCTTGGGGGTGAAGAATTCCGGGTAGAAGCGCTCCTGCATGTCGTGAAACGTGAGCACGGAAGGCTTGCGCAACGGGCGGGGCCAGAGGGTGCCGAAGGGGCAGAAGTAGACGTCGATCTTGTCGAAGTGGGCGAGCGCCTCTTCCTGCGTTTGCAGGCGGATCTCGTCGCGCCGGCACTCCGGCGGCAACGTGGCGAGGAGCGGTTCGTTGTGCGCGAAACTAAACAGCACCATCCGGTGCTGGGGCGCATATTCCGGCCAGTGCCGCAGGAGCGTGAGCACGTAATTCGTGACCCCGCCGTTGTCCGGCGCGAGGAGATTGAGCGCAATGCCGATCCTCATGCAGGGGGACGGGCGGGCCGCGGTGCTGCAGGGTCGTTGAGGCGTGCGCGTTTCATCGGCGCACCGGATTGGCGAAGTCCTGGCAGACCGCAACGGCGTAGAGCCAGGCGCCGCGCGCCCGCTCGCCGTTATCCCATGCCGTCATTGCCTTCACATAGGTGGCGTCGCTGCGCGCCCGGGCCGGCAGGGTTAGGTAGCGCTGCTGCTCGTGAATATATTCCTGCCAGTGCCAATCGAGGGACGCTTCGACCACGAGATAATTTAGCCAAACCAGCGGCGCCCGCAGACCGAGGGCTCCGCCTTGGTCGCGTTGAAATTTCTGATTCATCCGCAAATCGCTCCACGATTTCAACCAGACGGTCTTCACGCTAAACGGACAGGCGCCGCCGTGGCCCGCGAAAAAATATCGGGCCGCATTTCCGTTGCGCCAAAAGTAGCCCAACATGGAGGAAAGGGTGTCGCGGCGGTGGTCGTGCCGCGCCACGAGCGATGGTTCGTAACGCAAACGGTAACCGGCCGCCACGATGCGGCGCGTGAGGTCCACGTCCTCGCCATTCGGCAGATCCGGATTGAATCCGCCGCTGCGCCGGTAGGCCTCGGCGCGCACGAGAAATGCGGCGCTGTAAAGCCAGTCGCGGTCTCCGGCCACGCGCGTTTGCTGCGACCAAAAATTGGAAATGTCGGTGACGCCCTCGAAAAACCGGCCTGTTTTCCCGGGGAGCCGAAAGCCCACGGCTCCGACGGGCGCGACCGCGCGCGGCGCCAACGCGGGACTCTGATAAAGCTCCAGAATTTTGGCGTAACAATCCGGGGCGAGTTCGATGTCGTCGTCGACGAAGAGAAACCATTCGCCCGTGGCTCGTTCCACGCCGGCGCAACGCGTGCGCGGCGGAAGTTGATTCGCGGTGAGGGGCACGGGCACGATCGGCAGGTGGGGGTGCGCGCGAGCCACCGCTTCTGCTGCGACCCCGACGAGAATGATTTGCCAATTAGCCGGCGCACGCTCCTGAGCCGCGAGCGCGGCCAGGGTCGGCGCCACCCGGTCGGGGCGGCCCATCGGAATGATCACGGAGAGTCTTGGCTCCGGCATTGGCACCGGCTGCGCCCCGGTCTGCGCTTGCGCGACGAGACTTTGAATAATTTGGAGCCGCGCAAACCGGTCGGCATTCAGAGTCAAAATTTCCTCCTGCAATCGCCGCAGCACGGCGGCTGGTTCACCTTCGGGCGCGTGGGCGACGGGGGTGGCCAGCGTGATCGCCACCGGCGCAGCGTTGCCGGCGAGCATTTCATTCGCTGCGGCAATTACCGCGTCCACCGGGATATCCGTCACGCAAACGAGGCGATCCCAGAGGCAATGCCACTGGCAACCGGCACACGCGATTTCACTCTGCAGGATTTTAACTCTTCCGCCCGCGGGATGAAATCGTGCGTGCTGCCCCGCGCCGTAAATCGCGAGGGTGGGAACGCCGATTCCCGCCGCGAGATGAACATAGGCCGTATCGTGGCAGACCAGCAGGTCGCTGGCGGCGAGAAGTTCGCTCATCCCGGTGAGCTCGGCCGCGCCAAACCGACGGCGCGCCGGCGCTTGATCTGGCGGCAGCCCCGCCAGGTAAGCGGCGTCAGCGGGACCTTCGAGCCAGCTGATAGTTGCGCCAGCTTGACGCAAGGCGTCTGCCACGCGCAGAAAGTTGGAAAGCCCCCAAGCGCGTCGCGGATCCGCGCCAACGCCGGGCGCGAGCACGACGCGTGGAGCGACGGCGGAATTCGGGTGCGGTTGCCAGAACGCCGCCGCACGCCAGACCGGCGGTGAGGCGAGCGATTTGAGGCTGGGCTCGAGCAGGGCGAAGAGCTCGAGCAATTGCGCGGCTTCCGAGCGAACGAACGAAGGGGCAAGCGTGCGCGTGAAAGTCGGCGCGTCGCCGCCGGCTTGCGCCTGCGCCTCGTTCACCAGCGGTTGGCGCGCGGCGCTCGGCGCGAAGCCAATTCGCACTGCAGCAGCCGCCACGGCTACGGTCAAATCACCCACCCAATTGCGGTTTACCAGCCCGAGAAGGGTGGCATCCCACTGGCCGGCGCGGATGAACTCGGCCCACCACGTGACCTTCGCCCGCGTGGCATTCGTCCAATCCTCGCCGGGCGAAAGCGGATAGGGGACGACGACGATGGATCCCGAATGAGCCGCCAAACGCGCCGCCTCGGTCGCCGCCGGGGCTGCGACCTCGGGAACAAAAACTTCCGCCCCGATCAAAGGCGCAAACACCTCCATGCCGGTTCGCACATGCCAGACGACGCGCCATTTCGGCTGGGAGGCCCGCAGAGCCTGAGCGATGCCGGCGACGATGAATTGGTCGCCGAGGGAATCGGGCTTGGACAGCAGCAGCCTCATGCGCGGCGCGGGCAAAAGATGACAGCGCGGCGAAAACGCGAGTGTCGTATGTCTATTTCAACCACGGAAGGAAGCGCCGCCAGCCCGGGGCCGGACGTTTTTGGAGCAGGGCCGCGCCGGTGACGTAGTTGTGATGCGGCGCGGTTTGCCGATGCCAGCGGAGAAAAGACGGGATGTCCTCCAGATTCCACTCGGGTGGCGTTGCGGAATCGAAGGCCGGCTGGTTCCAGAT
>JBEENF010000021.1:0-19008 GCA_041192325.1 Verrucomicrobiota bacterium | reverse complement strand
TCTTGCACCGCCGCGCCCGTGGGCGAAGTGATGAAGCCCACGGTGCGGGGCATCTCCGGGATCGGCCGTTTCTTTTCGGGCGCGAACAAGCCCTCCGCCGCGAGCTTCGCCTTCAAAGCCTCGAAGTCCCGCTGCAACCGGCCCACGCCATCCTCAACGATCGCCCGCACGATCAACTGATACTGGCCGCGCGCCTCATACACACTCACCTCGCCGTACACGATGACCTGCGCGCCATCGCGCAGCTTCACCGTCTGGCGCAGCGCGTCACCGCGAAACAGCACCGCCGACACCTGCGCGCCAGCATCCTTTAACGCGAAATACACATGACCGCTGCCCTGCGCGCGGACGTTGGAGACCTCGCCGCGCACCCAGCCCGGCCGCACGCCGGTCTCGAGCACGACCTTCACCCGCCGGGTAAATTCGGTGACACTCTCGGCCCGCGGGCCTGTTTCGCCGGCCGCGATCTCAGTTTTCACGTCCGAAATATTTTTGCCGCACCCACTGCACCGCAATGATGCCGACGATCAGCACGCCCAACCCCATCGCAGCGGCGCGGAAATTGCCGTTGAAGAGCCCCTGACCAAGCACGATCGCGCCCACCGCCCACGGCAGCACCGCGAGCAACGATACGATCATGTATAAGCGGAAGGGCGCCTCGGCCACGCCGAGCACAAACCCCTGCAACGCAAACGGCGGCCCCGGCGTGAGCCGGACCACGAGCAGCACGTTGAGCGCATTGCGCGGCGTGATGCGCGGGATGTCGTAGCCGTAGCGCTTGATCAGGCTGGTCAACAACGGCCGCAGGGCGTAGCGCGCCAGCCAGTACGTCAGCGCCAAATTCACGGCGATGGCCGTCAATGCCAGCGCGATCACACCGCCCATGCCCAACTGACCGGCAAAAGCCTCGCCGGCCGGAATCGTGAAGGCCAACAGCGGCGCCCCGACCGCGGGCAGCACCATCATGGCCGAAAAATAAGCGACCGGCCCGGCTCGCCGGATAAGGTCCATGCCCTGCGCGAGATGAGCCCGCACATCGATGCCCCGTAGGACCGCGACGGCGCCGCCGAGCAGCAGGAGCCCGACGATCGTGAGCTTCACGATCGGGATCTTTCGCTTGGGCACAGCCTCCCCGGTCAACATCAAATCAGCCTGTTGGCCGCCGCGCCGGAGCGTCAAGCGCCGCCCTGCCCGCGGCACATCGGGAATATTCCGGGCACCTTGACCACCCGTCACCCGCCGCTTCAGCGTTGGCGCGCCGGCGTAATCCCGCCAGGGGCGGATGCTTGCCGGAACCGAAGGCACCGGCTCTCATGCCCGCTCCATGACCCGCCGCCCCGGCTTTCCTTCCCCGCTGTTGGCGGCGACCGGCCTGCTGGGCGCGATCGGACTGGCGTTGATCACGCTCGCCAGTCCGGGCGCGACGCGGATGTACGCGTGGCCGTGGTCGCTGGCTTACGCCGTCGCGCTCGCGGCGCCGGTGCTCGGCCTGCTGCTCCGCGCCTTCGACCGTCTCGAACCGCTGCGACTGCCGGACCGCGGCTGGTCGAACCTCGCCGTCGCCGCGATCCTGCTCATCACCGCGTCCGCTCTGGCCAGCCCGCATCGCGCCGCGACGCTGCTCTTCAGCGCGCCGCTGCTGGCCGGAATCGCGCTATTCCTGCTCAGCTTCGACTGGCTGCATGCCGTCAGCGCCGAAACGCCCCGGCGCATGCAGCAACTCTGGCGCGCTGCCGCCGGGTTCGCCGTGGCCATTGAACTGGTGAGCGTTGGGCTCTGGCTTGCCGGCTATTTCGAGGGCAACGCCGGTTTCCTGCTCGCCGCGCGCAATCCCCACCCGCTGGGGCACTCGAATTACACCGCCGGTCTCGCGCTGCTGATGCTGCCGGGATTTGGCGCCGCCGCCTTCCACGCCCGCGGATCCGCGCGGGCGGGCGCGCTCGTGGCGGCCGTCTTGAGCGGACTGCTGCTTTTTACGAGCGGCAGCCGCGGGGGAGTGATCGCCTTGGGCGCGCTAGGCGTCAGCGCGCTTTTCGCCTGGCGAATTCCCGCGCGGCAAAAGGCATTGGTCGCGCTCGCCTGTGGCGGAGCCGCGCTGGTCTTCGTCTTCGCGAACCCGCGAACCCGCGCCATGCTGGCGTCCGCCGACGCCGGCGCGCCGCCCAATATCAGCAATGTGCAACGCAGCGCGATGGCGCTCGCCGGCTGGCGGCAGGGTCTCGACCGGCCGCTGCTCGGCTGGGGCGCGGGATCCACCCCGCTCGTTTATCCGCGGTATCGCGCCGGCTTGGACGGGGGAGCGGAAAACGTCCTGCAACTGCATTCGTTGCCGGTGCAACTCTGGGCGGATTTCGGCGGGGCCGGGGTGCTCGCGGCGGCCGTCTTCGGCCTGCTCGCGTGGCGTGACCGCCGACGCCACGCGATCGCGGGCCTCACTCTGGCCGGCTACGCCGTGTCCTCGCTCTTCGATTGGCAACTGGATGTGCCGGTGTTCGCTGCTGCGATCGCGCTGCTCGCCGCGTGTCTCGCGGCGCCGCCGACCACGCCTCCGCCTACGCGGGCGTCGACGTTGACGGGCGGGCTCGCGTTGGGCGTGTTCATCCTGGTGGCCGTACTGGGGCGGATCGATCCCGCGCCGGAAATGAATGCGCGCGCCTTGGAGCTGGCCCGAGATCCAGCGAAGGCGAACGAGGCGATTGCGCTGCTGCAAGATTCGCTCGCGTTGAATCCCCACCAGGAAATCGCGCACTTCAACCTGGGCTGGCTGCTCTTGGTCCGCGACCCGCCGGCGGCCGAACGTCACTTTCGCGAGGCGGCCCGCCTTGTACCGGACAAGGGCGGCGTCTACTTCGGGCTCGGCCTCGCTCGCCTGAACCGGGGCCAGCCTGGTCCCGCCGCCGATGCCTTCGCGTTGGAATGTCTCAACGACCCCGTGTTCCTGACCTCCCCGTGGTGGAGCGAACCAAACGTGGCGCGGCTCCGCCCGGCCACCGAGGCGCGCCTCGCGGAATTTCAGCAGCGGGTGCGTGACGCGTTGCCGGCAACAGGCTGGCCCGCCGGCGAAGCGCGCTACCTGCAAGCTCTAACCGCGTGGCTGGCCCGTCGCGCCGACCGCCAGGCGGTCGCGGCCACGGCGAACACCGCCGAACGCCGCGCGTTGTTCGGCGGAGCGGCCCAATTGCCCGAATTCACCGCCGGCCCCGGCCGGAGTTTTCGGCGCACGCGCCCCGGCTATCCCGTGTTGGCGCGCAACCTCGAGGTGGCCCCGCCGATGGATCTGTTCGATGTACAGATGAACGCCGCGCTCACGGAGCAGACGCTGTTTATTTTTCCCGCCAAAGGCTGGCTGCCCTCGCCGCTGCTGCTGGCATTGCTCGACGCGCGCGATTCCCCCAAGAACTGACCCGTGCCGCGCTCCGCCTCCAATTCGTTTCGCGAAACGACCGTGCCCCTCCTCCTGCTCGGCGGCGACACGCTGGTCACCTTCGGCGCGATCACGCTCGCGTGGTGGCTCCGCTATTCCTCCGCCCTCGGACGAATCGGCATCCCGGCGCCGGATGCCACGTACGGGCGCTATCTGCCGCTGTTGCTGCTCGGCGTCGCGCTGCTCATCGGGGCTTTCGCGCAATGCGGGCTCTATGACACGCGGTTGATTTTGCGTCGCTACCAGAGCCTCAACGCGATTGTCAAAGGGGGCGCGTTCTGGCTCGCCGCCTATCTCGGCGTTTCGCTCGTACTCAAGTTTGATCCGCCGATCTCGCGGCTCTTTGTGGTGCTCGCCTTCGGTTGTGTCGTCACGCTGCTGGCGGTCTGGCGCAGCCTCGCCTATCGCGCCTTCACCGGCTCCGCGCTGCTGGCTCGACTGCGGCGGCGCGCGGTGCTCCTCGGCTGGAACGAACACGCGGCGGCGCTGGCCGGCGAAATCGCCCGCGACCCCGCGCATCCCTTTGCGCTGGCCGGAGTGGTGACCTTGCCGGACGTCAGTGCGCGCTTGGTGGTTCCGACCGAGCACGGCAGCAGTGAATTGCGGGCGCTCGGCGACGTGAGCGAACTGCCGGCCATTCTTGAGCGCGAAGCCCCGGACCTGCTGATTGTGACGCGCCTGGATCTCTCGCACGACCGGTTGCAACAAATCGTCGAGGCCTGTGAGCGCGCCTACGTGGAATGGAAAATCGTACCCGGCACGTTCGATATTTTTCTCAGCGGGCTGCGCCTGCAGACCATTGGCCGGGTGCCCGTGCTCGGGGTGGAAGAACTGGCGATCAACCGGCTGTTCAACCGCGCCCTCAAACGCGCGTTCGACGTGACCGCGGCGACCATCGGGCTGATCCTCTCCTTTCCCGCAATGCTCGTGCTCGCCGCGTTGATCAAACGCGAGTCACCCCACGGTCCCGTGTTTTTCCGGCAGCTGCGCGTCGGCGCCAGCCACCGGCCGTTCGCGCTCTGGAAACTGCGCAGTATGCAGCCTGACGCTGCGAGCACCGATGCCGCCCGCCAAAGCACCGCGCGCGGCGATGCGCGGTTGCTCGCGATCGGAGGCTTTCTCCGCCGCTGGAATCTCGACGAGCTGCCGCAGTTCTGGAACGTGCTGCGCGGCGAAATGAGCCTCGTTGGTCCGCGGCCGGAGCGACCGTATCACGTCGAACGACTGGCGGCTTCGATTCCCCACTATTTGCCGCGGCATCTGGCCAAACCCGGCATGACGGGCTGGGCGCAAATCAACGGGCTGCGAGGCGACAGCGATCTGGGCGCCCGCGTGCAGCACGACATTTACTACATCGAAAACTGGAGCGTTTGGCTCGACGTGCAGATCGTGCTACTGACGTTTGTGCGTTGGAAAAATGCCTACTGAGCCGATTCGGCGCGCGCCTCGTGACACGCGGCGTTTCGCCATCCCCAGCCAAATAATTCGCTCCTGCCTGCTGGCCCGGAGTTTGCCCCGGCGGCTCATTGCGCTCTGACCGGAGCGCGTTGATTTCGAGCCGGTTCGATCTGAATGCCGAGGACCACGCGCACCCCGCGGGAAAGTGGCCCGGGTTTTAAATCCGGTTGCAACGAGGGCGGCAGGACGCCCCTCATGCGCGGGTCCGCCAGCACCGCGCGCACGACATCGAGATTCGTATGCGGCACGAGCAAGCGCGGCTGTCCGTCGAAGACCGCCGCGTCGCCGGTCCGTTGAAACGCCTGCAGCAGTCGCACGGGCGCTGCCTGATCGCGCATCCTTGGCAGGAGAATGCGCCGCGTCATCTGCAGCGACAACCCCAGCCAGCCGATGCCGAGAAACACCGCCCACACGATCACCAGCGAGCGGGTGATGACACGCGCCCGCTCGGTCGCCCGTGCGAGGAGACCCGGAAGGCAGAGCGCGTTCGCGAGCGGCAGGAGCACGATGAAATCGACGTACCGCGACGGCACGCCGGCCGCGAGTTCCCCCCCGCCGCCGCGAGCCCAGGCCGCCGCGGCGCCCACCGCCAGCGCCCATCCGCCCAGCGCCAGAATGAAATCCTCCCCCGGCGCGGCAACTCGTCGCCGGATCAGCCGCTCGCCGACCGTCCACGCCAGCGGCAGGTTCAGTGCCAGCGCGGCAAACGGTTCATCGACGTGCGGCCACGCCAGCATGCGGCCGAAAGCGGTGAAAAAATCGCCAACCGAGGTGGGCTGCAGCGGGGCAGGCTCCACGCCGTGCCGGGACAGCTGCCACGCCGCCAACGCCAGCGCCAGCGCGGGCCAGGCTTCGCGCCACCGCGCCCGATCCCACGCGCGGCGCTCGAACGCGCGCACCGCGGCGAGGCCCAACAACGGCAACGGCGTAAGGCTGCCCGCGCCCATCGCGAACATCGCCGCGACGCCCGCCAGCATTCCCGCGAAACGGCGCCGCGCAGAAATGCCAGGCTCGCCGAGCAGCGCGAACGCCAGGAGCGAGAACAAGAGCGAAAACCAGACATGGGATTGAAAGCCCCACAGCACGTTGTGCCACCCCAAGTGCGGCAGGCAGGCCACGCACACGCCGAGCGCGATCAAGAGCCGCCCTCGGCGTTGCTCCGCGGCCCGCCCCAGCCACACCGCGAGCCCCGCGGCCGCCGTCGCCCGCACGAACGCGCCGGCGACCATCTGGGTCAGCGGATCCCACTGCCCGTTCGCGGTGAACAACGCGAGGTTCAGCAAGTGCGTCCACCCGATGCGATGCTCGTTGTGCGGCCGCAGCAGATCCGCCAGCCCAAGCGTTCCGTCGCGCCACCCCGGATACAGCCAGCCGCCCTCGACGTCCCACTGATCCAGAATCGGCCCGTCGGTCCCGGCGCGCGCCACGAGCCAGAGCTGCGCGCCCAGCACCAGCAGAAACACGCCGGCCGCCAGCGACGCATGAAACCGCCGGCCGGAATTTTGGCTCCCGCGGGGCAGGTCGCTCATTGGGGCCGCACCCGTTCGTGGCCACTCGCCTGTGCCCGCCAGCGTGCGACGCGTTTCCACGCCCCGAAAAGCAGCGCGTATTTCCAACGGACCAAGGTGGAATGGCGCGGGTTGAAATGTTTCAGGTAGACGTCGCGGTTCGCATCGAAGATCGCGCGCGCCATCGCGTGGTAATCCCGCGCCACGCTCATCCCCTTGAGATGCGTGATTCGGACGGCGCCATCGTAAACGATTTTCCAGCCGGCGCGCCTCAGGCGGATGCAGAGATCAAGATCGTCGCCATACATGAAAAAGCGTTCGTCAAACACCGCGCCATCCGGCGCCACCGCAGCCAGCGCTCGCCGCGGCGCCAGCAGGAAGGCGCCGTTGATCGCGCCGACTTCATAGGTTCCGCCCACGGGGAGGTGCGTGAGATTGTAGCCGGCGAAAAGCGCCGCCCGTGGAAACGCCGCAGCCAGTCCCGTCGCCCGGCAAAACCCGTCCCACAGCGTCGGGATGGACCGCCGGCAGGCCAGGTCCATCGAACCATCGGCCAGTTCAAGGCGCGGCGAGATCAGCCCAACGCGATCGTCGTTGCGCAAGCGTGCGAGACAGTGCTCCAGCGCCGCGGCGTTGCTGATGGTATCGGGGTTGAGAAACAGCACGAATTCCCCGCGCGTGCGCGCGTAGCCCAGATTGTTGGCTCGTCCGAAACCGAGGTTCGCGGGCGCGGCAACGTAGTCGACCCACGGAAAATCCCGGCGCGCGATTTCGCCCGCGCCGTCGCCCGGCGAGTTGTCCACCACGATTACCTCCACGGAGCCGCCGGCGATGACGCGGGGCAGCGACCCGAGACAGCCCGTGATTTCGTCGCGGGATTTGTAGGCGACAATGACGATCGAGAGCAGCGGCAACTCCGGCATGGACACGCGCGGACCCTGCGTGATGCTCCCGCCGAACGCAATGTCCGCCACGCCGACTCTCAGCGTCATCATCGTCTGCAAGAACCCCGGCCTTCCGCTCTCCGCCGCGCTCGCAAGCGTGTGGGCCCAGCGCCGCGTGGCGGTCGAGCTCATCGTGATCGATGGCGGCTCGACGGACGGCTCGCGGGAATGGCTCGAAACGCAGCGCCCGCGTCTGGCGGCTCTCGTGGCCGAGCCCGATGACGGCGTGTACCACGCGATGAACAAGGCGATCGCGCTCGCGCGCGGGGAATGGTTGCTTTTTCTCGGCGCGGACGACCGGCTCGTCGGCGAAGCGGTATTGAGCGAAGTCATGAACTGGGCGCGAAAAACCGAGGCGGGGGTCATGGCCGGCGAAGCCGCCTACGACGACGGTCGCATTTACAAGCTGCGCTCGCGCGTGAATCCGCGGGCGCGAAATTTCACGCACCATCAGGCCACGTTCTACCGCCGGTCGCTGTTCGCGGAGAATGGCGCCTTCGACCTGTCGTTGCGTGTCATGGCCGATTACGAGTTCAACCTGCGGCTCTGGAAAAACCGCGTGCGCTTCAAGCCGATCCCCCTGCGCGTCGCGGCGTGCGGCAGCGGCGGGTTGAGCGATGCCGGCCAGTGGGGCGGCTATCGCGAGGAAATCACGGTGCGCCACCGCTATTTCGCGTGGTGGCGCTGCGCGGCGTGGGACGCCATCTCTGTTCTGCGCTACTGGCGCAAAAAGATGGTGCGCAGCATCGCGAGGCACTGACCCGACCAGCGGCCCAGTCCAAAGCGCAGATTATAGAATCGGTCGCCGATGCGCAGCCAGTCGCCTCCGAATATCACGCGCAGCGGCAACGTCCGCCAAAACTCCCGGCCAGCGCGTGACGCGGTTGGCGCAAAATCGAAGTCCGGCCGCCGCGCCGCAATCTCCTCGCGGGCGGCACGCCAGGCGCGCCAATACGGCGTGTAAATGGCGTCACGGCCCGCCTGCGGCATGATCCCGTAATCAAGCTGACCGGACTGCCACCAGCGCGTGCCCGCGGTGGGACGAAACCGCGCGAAATGAAACACGACGAGCGCTGCAGCCGGATGCGGCGCCGTCGACCAGTTCCACGGCGCCCGATTCACGCCCGAGTGAGTCAGCACGACCAGCGCCTGGCCCAGGCGACGGGGCCACGCGTCGAGGTATTTCTGGTCGGCATACCGATCCGCGTCGAGCCGGTCGTGACACCACGCGAGACAGCGCGCGCGCCAGTCCTCGAGGCATGACCGCCCCACTTCATCGTTGCGGAAGGAAAGCACGCCGACGTTGAATTTACCGTGTTTCTCGTAGTGCTGCAATTTCCGCGGAAATCGGTGCGGCGTAATGAGGACGCTGGCGCGCGCCTCTTCCATCGCGGCGAAAATCGGCGCAGGGCTCGCAAAGAAAAACAGGTCCGCATCGAGGCAGGTGATTCGATCAATTTCCGGCTGCGTCCTCAACAGCCAGATCGGCCAGCAGGGGGAGATCGTAAAATAGTATTCGATCCGGGTGCGATTGGCGCGCGCGGTGGCGAGTTCCGGGTCATCGCGCTCGAGCCGCGCCAAGGGAACGACCCGCAGCCGCGCCTCGCCCAACTGGCGCAGGAAGTCCGTGGTGAAATCGTCGAGCGCGAGCACCCAGAGAACCGCAGCTGAATCGTGTGCCGCGAGCGAACGCCACAGCGCCAGGCCCTGGATGAGAAAGCCGCGATCAAAATAGGTGCAGGCGTGGTTCACGGCGATGACTGCTGATGCCGGGCCATGCCGGGCCACGTGGCGTCAAAGGGAATCGTGCGATCCGATGCCCAAAAATAGAGATTATGGCGCTCCGGATAAATCGTCTCGAACACTGTCACGTTCGCAAAATGCGGCGCGAGGAAACGCAGGAGGTCGGCTTTGTCGCGGAACTCATACTCGTGGTGGGAGAGCGATTTTCGGCCATCCTGACGTTCGACAATCGTATAGCCGCTCAGCACGCCACCGGGCGCGAGGCGGGAGCGGATGTCGCGCATCAGCGCGCCGATTTCAGGCGGGGTAAAATGTTCGATGGCGGCGTCGAGGACGATATTGTCGAACAACCCGGGGGGCATCCGCGTGCGGACATCGGCGAGCACGAATTCGATGTTGGCGCCCGCGTTTTTGCGTCGCGCGGTGGCGATCGCCTTCCGATCGAAATCGCAGGCCACGACGGTCTGGCAGACTCCGGCATAAAAACGCCGCGCGTAAAAACCATCGCCGCAAGCCAGCTCCAGGAGTGAGCCGCGCGGCTTCAACGCCAGCAGGCTAAAGACGCCGCGTTCGACCCACCAGCCGCGGCCCGTCCGGCTCCACTGGTAATAAAGATCGATGTGGTGATCGAAGTGCTCGGGTTGCGGCGGAAGCCCCCATTGGATGGCCATCAACCGCCGATACGCCGCCCTCGCCCACCAGGCGGCGACGGCAGCCTCCGCCTGCACCACCGCTTCCAGGACGGGTTTGAAAGGCGCCAGGCACGCGCGCAGCATGGTTTTCATTTCGATTTCCGGGCGAGAACCACGTTGTCGAGGTAGAAATCCGGGTTGCGCGGCAGCAGCGCCCCAGCGAGCGCCCCCGCGATATTGACCGGGGCCAGGAGCGCGAGCTGCACGAGGAAGTTTATCGCCCGCGAGCGTGACCGTGTCGCCTTGAACAGCCATGCGCTCGCGACCTGAGCCACGGCGCGCGCGTCCGCCATGCTCTTGCCGTGCTTGACCACCTCGAAGCCGTTACGTTCGAGCAGGGCGCGTAATCCAAACGATGAGTACCGGGCGAAATCGTGCGGCTGCTCGTGCTCATCCCACACAAACGGCACGGTCAGCACCAATGTGCCGCCGGGCCGCAACACGCGCGCAATCTCGCGCAGGAAGTCATCCGGCGTAAACACATGCTCCAGCACCTGCGAGCAGAGCGCGCCGTCGAAGCTCGCGTCCGCAAACGGCAGCGTGCGCCCGTCGTAAAACACGTCGGCCGCAGCCAGCTCGCGCGTGACCGGCGTGTCGATGTCGACGCCCACGTACCGCGCCGCCGGCACCCGCTCGCGATACGGCATCCGGCCGCACCCCACGTCCAGAACCTCGCCCCGGAGTTCAGGCAGCAACTCGCGCAACCCGCGGGCGAGTCCCCGCCGGGCGAAGAAAAACGGGTTCACCAGCAGCCCGATCGGACCGGGCTCGAATTGCTCCTTTTTCCAGCGGGCGCGCAGGGCATTCATCGCGTGCGGCGCTCCAGCAGGAGTCCGCGAAAATCCGCGGCGATGTCGGCCACATCGAAGCTCGGCCATTCCGCCACCACGCGATAGCCGGCGTTGAGCGGTCGCAGCAGTTTTTCCCGCTCGAAAAACCAGCACGGATAGCTCGCCTCATAGATCGCGGGCGGCACTTGCTGCACCGTGAGCCGATCGCCCCGTCCGCGCACAAAACCGGTCCGATCGATGATGATGTGACGAAAACCACGGCGCGCGACGTCGGCGATGAGCGCGTGCGGCGTTTCCAAATACGGCAGCACGCTGGAGAGGAGTAGTAATGAACGCGCCGGCTCTGCCGCGCACGCGTCGAGCGAATCGCGAAACCGCAGCGGACCGCGCTCAAACTCCCGCTGGCCGGCTGCCACGAAATGGGCCTGCTCAACGACTTCCCACGTGACCCCGGCAAGCCCCTCGAGCCACGCGCGGTGCTGCCACCACACGCTGCCGAGCGCGCCCCCAAAGTCCACGACATGCAGCCGGCCGGCGGTCAATGCGGCCGCGCGCAGCAGGCCCGCGAGCAGCGGTCCGTGGATCGACGGCTCGTGAAACAGCACCGTGTCGCGCTCGAACGCCGCCTGGCAATCCCGCACCGCGCGCGCCGCTGCGACCGCTTTTGCCAAAATCGCGGTGTCTTCGTAGCCGCGCCCCTGCCGCCGCGCCTCGGCCCAAGACGCGTAGTCTCCGGCGTAGCCCCCGGGCTGCGTCCAACGCCGCACCAGCCGCCGCGCCGCAGGCGGGAGCCAGGCGCGGGCGAACGATTTCCAGGCGGAGCTCATGCGCGTCGCGCCCTCCACGCGCGAAACTTCCGCACCAGTCCACGCCAGCCGCCAGGATTCGCTGCGGACCACAACCGCCGGCACTCCGGATGCTCCCGCGCCTCCGGCCAGCGCGCCGGGAGGGGTGGCGCCGGACGCAACGGTGGATTCGCCCAGTCCGTGGCCGCGGCGGCATTGGTCGCGCCCACATCGAAACCGATGTGTTCCACCATGCTCCATGGTGGGCGCACACACAGGCCACCGTGCGCGAGATGATGATACAGCCACCGCACCGCCCAGATGTTTTTTCGTTCCTCAACGCGGGCCTGAGCCGTCAGGTCCGCGCCGTAGGCATCCGGCCTCAGACCGCGCCGCTTGGCCGCGGCCATTTTTACCAGCGCGTTTTCGTCGGTCATCCCGCGCCAGCTGCGCGCATAACCACCCCAGACCCAGCAATCGGCGCGGGCATCGAGATAGGGCGCCGCGCCCCCGTCCGCCCCCGCGGGCGTCACGCGCGGATGCGTCCACGCGCTCACGCTCATCACGCGTTCGTCGTCAGCGTAGTGCCGGAGCGCCGCGCTCACCCAGGCATACGTGCCCGGCACGCAAACCAAATCGTCCTCCCAGACCACAAATGCCTCATGCCGCGCCGCCACCTCACTCACGCCCGCGAGTACGTTGCGACCGAGCCCGAGATTCTCCGTCCGCTCGGTCAACCGGACCTCGCACCAGTCGATCGCGCGCAGGAGCGCGCGGCTCTCCGCCACGGCCGGAGCATCCGCCGTCCCCTTCGCGCCATCGGCAAACGCATACACCAGCGGCACGGCGTTCTCGCGCAGGCACCCCAGCACCCGTGCCAGCGTCCCGGGCCGCGCATAGGCGAAGAGCGCGAGCGGCACGGGCGACACATCCAGGGCGGGGCGCATCAAAGTCCGAGACAGTTTTCCGTCCGGTAGAATACGGCCGTCGATTTCGTGCTGACCTCGCCCGGCGCCAGACCCCAGAAATCCAGCCGGCGAAACCCCGCCCCGCGCAGCGCGGCCGTGGCCGCCGCATAGTCAGCCCGTTCCGCATCGTCCAGCACCACGACACCCGCGCGGTGGAGCCGCGGCAGCGCCGCCTCCGCGCACCGCACACGATCGCGCCCATCCACCGACACGACGTCGAACTCGCCGCCCGCGGCCTCGATCGCACGCACATAGGCGTCCGAGTGCAACGCCTCCAGCCGCACGGTCACGTTGCGGGGCAGATGGGGCGCGAGCGCGCGCGCAAACGCCGGGTCGTGCTCCACCGCCACCACCTCCTGTACGCGCGCGGCGTAGTAGAGCGTCGAGCTGCCCGCCCCGTATTCAAAAACCCGCCACTCGCGCTGCAGCCGCTCCGCGATGAAGGCGATGTAGGGGAAGGTCGCCCAAGGCAGGGGCGCCCCGGCGCCGATCGTGATCGGATCGCGCAGCACGCTGTCCACCCAGCCTGACTGGGCCAGATAACCGTGGGTCGTAAGCGTGCCGAGCTTGCGGACAAAGCGCACGCGGGCCAACAACCGCGCGAACGCCCAGCCTTTCGCCCATGGGGAAGGCTGGCGCGGCGCGGTCAGCGCTTCCGCCGGCTGCGCTCCGGGCTCCCTTGAGTCGATATTCGACATTGTCCGCTGCATGATTTTCGTCGGCCCAGCCAACCGCGAGCACTTTCATCATGCCTTCCCTCCCGCAGCCCCCGGCCCCGGTCGCCGGAGAAGGCCCCTCTGTCGCCTCGGCTTTGTGGAGAAATGCGGGGTGGCTGATCGCCGATCGCGGATTCCGTTTTTTGCTTGTGTTCAGCTCCGGCGTGATGGTCACCCGTCACTTGGGCCCCAGCGACGCGGGCCAGCTCGGGAACGCGCTCGCGCTCGCCGCGATTGTCGCTGGACTAGCCGACCTCGGCCTCGACGGCATCATCCGCCGCGATGTGATCCAGACTCCGGCCGCGCACGGAGCCATTCTGGGCACAGCGTTTCGCCTCCGCGTGCTGGCCACCCCCGTGGCGTTGGCCGTTTTCATTTGGATCCTGCTGCACGATCGAGGGGTCAAACCGGGCCCTGGGCTCGTGCTGGGCGTGGGACTCACGCTCTGCGCGCCCGCAATCCTGGTCCTGGACAGTTGGTTTCAGTCGCAAACACAGGCCCGCTACGCCGTCTGGGGCCTGACGGCGGGGCTCGCCCTCGGCGCGGGCTTGCGCGCCCTGGGAGTGGCGCACGACGCGCCGCTTTCCTGGTTTGGCTGGGTGGCCGGCATCGAGCTCATCGCGTCGGGCTTGGTGCTGGCGGCGCTCTACCGCCACACGGCCGCGAACCATCCCCCGTGGCGCTTCGACCGCGCGATGGCCGGCCAGCTCGTCCGCTCCTCCTGGCCTCTCGCGCTCACCAATCTGGCGATTCTCCTCTACACGCGCATCGATGTCGTGCTGCTATCGCAGCTGCGTGATCCCCACGAAACCGGACTCTACACGGCCGCCGTGCGCATCACCGAGGTCGGGTACATTCTGCCGATGATTCTGGTCAACACGTTGTTTCCCCTCCTCGCGCGGCTCCATCGCGATGAGCCCGCGAAATACCTCCTGATGCTGCAACGCCTGCTCATCACCGTCGCCTGGGGCGGACTGGCCACCGCGCTCGTGCTCACGCTGGGGGCGCCCATGCTCGTGCGGACACTCTACGGTGCTGCCTTCGCGGATACCGCCACCGTGATCACCATCGGGGCGTGGTCCTGCATCTTCGCCGGCTTGGGCGCCGTGCGCGCGCAGTGGCTTCTGCTCAACCATCTGCAGCACTACGGGCTTTATTACGTGGTTCTCGGCGCGGTGCTTAATGTCGTGCTCAACCGTTGGTTGATTCCCCCCCATGGCGCCGCCGGAGCCGCGCTGGCCGGCCTCATCACCCAAGGCTTCATCGTTTTTGTCGCCCCGCTGTTCTTCGCCGCCACCCGACCGTGTGTGCCGCTTCTGGCGCGCGCGTTCCTTTTCTCGGGTCTCAACGCCCCCCGGGCGCCCACCACGACCGCATGATCGCGCTGAACCTCTTGGGAGATCTCGCGCCCGCCGGCCTGCGCGGAGTCGCGATCGACGCCGATTCTCACCCCGCCGCGCCCCCTCCGCTGACCCTCGCCAACCTCGAGTTGCCCTTTTGCTCCGCCGCATTGGCCCCGGCCACCAAAGCCGGCCCATCCCTGCGCTGCGACCCGCAGCTTCTTCCGGCGTTCGCGGCAGCGTGGCCCGGCCTGGTCGTGACGCTCGCCAACAATCACGCGATGGACTTCGGAGCCGAGGGGCTGACCGAGACGCTCGCCGCCGCCCGCGCGACCGGCCTGCAACCTTTCGGCGCTGGCGCGACACTCGTGGACGCCACCGCTCCGCTCATCGTTATGCGCGGCGGAATGCGCCTCGGCCTCCTCGCGGCCACGGATCGGTGGTTTGGCGTCGCCACATCCGATTCGGCCGGGGTGTGCCCGCTCGACCCCGGAATTTTTGCGCGAATTCGCCTACTCCGCGAGAGCACGGACCGAGTAATCGTCTCGGTGCACGGCGGCGGCGAGATGAGCCCCTGGCCATCGCCCTCATGGCAGCAGCGCCTGCGAAGCCTGGTCGAGGCCGGAGCTGATGTGGTCCACGGGCACCATCCTCACCTTCCGCTCGGCTGGGAGCGCTGGCAGCAGGGTTGGATTTTTTACGGACTCGGCAACACGCTCGTAAACCCGGCGCGCTGGGCCACGTCGCCCGCGGCGCTTCGCTCCTGGCGCGTGCAGCTTGACCTCGCTGATCCCGTTCGCCCGCCTCGCGTTGCCGAGTGGGAATGTCGCGCCTCCGCCGCCGACACCGGCGGACTGCGCTGCGTCCGATCCGATATTTCCGCGACGGATACGACCGTGGCCGAGCTCAATGGTCCGCTCACCGATCCGCCGCTGCTGGAAGGCTTGCACCAGGAATACGCCCTTCGTCTCTGGCAAAATTTTTACGCCGACCGCCTGAATCCGGGCGATACGGGCACCCGCCGTCTGCGGCTCGCCGTCCGCACCGTGCGCGATACGGCGCTGGCCGCCATCCGGCCGGCCCGCTGGGCGCGGCAGCGACGCGATCGCGGCCTTTTTTATTACCATCTCTTTTCGGCGGCCACACACGCGGAGGAAATCGCCACTGCGCTCGGCGTGTTGCACGGTGAACTGCCGGATCGACGCAACGCTCGCACGCACGCCCTCGCCGCGAGTTGGCTTCCGGCGGCGCACTTCCCGAAGTGAACCCCGTGCCCGTGCGCTTCGAATCCGACTGGCTCGGCACGCAGCCTTGTTTCTACAACGAAAAAACCGGCGTCAGCTCGGCGTGCATCCACGACGTCATTGACTACCGGAATCTCGACTTCGATGCCGACGGACTGATCGACTATCTTGACTTCGGCTTTTGCGCCTTCGGTCGCACCCCGGTGCGGCACGTGAGGTTTGTGCCACCCTGCACCCGGCTGGTCGCCGACGCCCAAGGGCGGCTGCGGGAGGAAAGCCTGCCCGATCCGGTGGATTCATGGGTCGGCCGCACGACGCAGCCGCACGAAGCCATGGATCGACTGCGTCAGGAAATAAATCAATGGGAGCGCTCGGTCGCCGGCGAAATCATTCTGCCCCTCAGTGGCGGACTCGACTCCCGCCTGCTGGCGCACTTCGTACACGAAAAATCGCGGCTGCGCGCGTTCACCTACGGAGTGTCGGCGCGGCAGGAGAATTCCCGCGAAGTAACGCGCGCGCGCCTCGTCGCGCAACGGCTCGGCATCTCTTGGGAAAATATTCGTCTCGGGGACTACCACACGCGGATTGAGGACTGGGAGGCCATGTTTGGCATTTCGACCCACGCGCACGGCATGTATCACCTGGAGTTTTACGAGGAGGTCGTCGCTCGTACCGGGTTCGGACGCCCGCTGCTCAGTGGACTGGTCGGCGACGCCTGGGCTGGAAGCATCAAACCGATTCCGGCCAACTCCCTCTCTGATCTCCCCGCGCTTGGGCTGACGCGTGGTCAGCACGCGGCGACGCAACCCTGCCGCCTCCGGGGGGATGGCCGGTATCGCGAGGTTTTCTGGGAGAGCCACCGGGCCCGACTGCAAGATCCGGTTTTTCAAATCGTCGAAGTGATCCGCCAGAAAATGACCCTGCTGGCATTCGCGCTGATTGTGCCCGGACGGTTTGGTTTTTCCCCGTGGTGTCCCTTCCTTTTGCCCGAGGTAGCTCTGAGCATGGTCACCCTGCCACCCGTTCTTCGCGTGCAACGGCGCTGGCAGAAAGAATTTTTCGCGCATCACGGCCTGAACGTGGAGCGACCGGCCGGAGGATCCCGCGAAAACAATCTCGACCTGCATGCGCTCCGGCAACGTCCGCCGCAGCCCCTCGATATCGGACTACTGCGCGAGCTCTTCGAGGACGACTATTTGACCCGCGTGAATCGCCACGTGTTCTCACCCAGCTTCGCCACTCGGGCGCTCGCGCTCGCGCAGGGCCATCCGCTGGGCCAGAAGGCAGCTGCTCTACTGCGCCTTGGCAACGCGCACCAGTCGGCCTACGCCGCCTATCTTACCCTGAAGCCGCTGGAATACCTCCTCCGCCGGCGAAACTCGGCCTGAGGCGGGACCCTGCGAACTCGCAGCAAAATTCCCCCCGGCGTTTGCATTCGGTTTACGCCGGCCGTGAGCGGTCGTTCGCGCAGGAGAAAAGACTTCCCAGGTCCGGCGCGTCGTCGAGCCTGGGAGGAACGGCGGGGGATCGGAGTGCGACGATTTTCATGCCCGGGCGCGCGCCTCGCGCCAGATCGCACGGGAAAAACCTTCCGTCGGTCGCCCGGCGCATCCTACTCTCGCCCGCCTGCATGAAGCTCTCCGTCGTTATTCCCTGCTACAACGAGGCCAAAACCATCCGCTTGATCGTCGACCGCGTGCGAGCGGCTCCGGTGAAAGACAAGGAGATCATCATCGTGGACGACTGCTCGCGCGACGGCACCCGCGACCTGTTGCGCACGCAGATCGCGCCTTTGGTCGACCGCGTCATTTATCACGAGGTGAACCAGGGCAAGGGCGCCGCGCTGCGCACCGGCTTCGCGGCCGCGACCGGGGATGCCGTCATTGTCCAGGACGCCGATCTGGAATACGACCCGCAGGATTATCCGCGGCTGCTCCAGCCGATCATCGACGGCCGCGCCGATGTGGTGTTCGGTTCGCGTTTTCAAGGCGGCGGCCCGCATCGCGTGGTTTATTTTTGGCACATGGTTGGCAACAAATTTCTCACGCTGTGCTCGAACATGGCGACCAACCTGAACCTCACGGACATGGAGACCTGCTATAAGGTTTTCCGCCGCGAGGTCCTCCAGAAGATAAAGATCCAAGAGAACCGCTTTGGCTTCGAACCGGAAATCACGGCGAAAATTGCGAAGCTCGACGTCGTCATTTACGAAGTGGGCATCAGCTACTACGGGCGCACGTACGCCGAGGGAAAAAAGATCGGCTGGCGCGACGGTTTCCGCGCACTGTGGGCGATCTTTAAGTACAATTTCCTTCCTTAGGGAACAGCGCCAAGCACGCATGGCCGTAAACCAATCTGGGCGACAATCATCGCCTGCCGTCCGGGCCGCGGGTACCCAAGGTGAACGCCGCGGGCGCGGACAGGTTGGAGCGGAAACCGTGAGGTATGGTGGATCGGCCCGACACGAGTAAGACCGGCAGAACTGCCGCTCCGGTCGCCGTCATCCGACCGCGCCTGCCGCTGCTGCTTGGAGGAGCGGCGGCTCTCACGTGCGTGCTGTTTGCGGGATTTACCGGACATATCTGGGAGGACTATTTCATCACCTTTCGCAGCAGTCTGAACCTCGCGCGCGGCCACGGCCTGGTTTACCAAATGGGCGAACGCGTTCATACCTTTACGTCCCCGCTCGGGACCTTGCTGCCCGCCCTCTTCGCCATGGGAGAGGGCGAGAATGTCCCGGTCAGGGCGCTCTGGGGTTTTCGCCTCCTGAGCGCGCTGGCGCTCGGCAGCGCACTCTGGCTGGTGACCCGCACACTGCTGCGCGAGAAAATCACCGGCGGGGCGATTCTCGCCGCGGGATTGGCGTGGGCGTTCGACCCGAAGGTCATCGACTTTTCGAGCAACGGCATGGAGTCGGCGTTGCTGATTTTTTTTGTGGCGTTGACCTGGCATGGCTTCGCCACCGGGACGCGCCTGGCCCCCTGCGCGCTCGGCCTCGCCGGACTGCAATGGACGCGGCCCGACGGCGGGATTTTTTTCGCCGTGCTGGGCGTCGCTTCCTGGTTTTTTGGCTCACAAGTCCGAAACAAGCCCCGGCTGCGCGCCGGTCGGCTGTGGCGTGCCGGCATGATCGGCGTCGCACTTTATATTCCGTGGATCGTGTTTGCGTGGTTCTATTATGGCTCGCCTGTTCCCCATACAATTCTCGCGAAAGTCTCGCATCACCCCGCGGGCGAAGTCGCCGCGGCGCTCGGCCTTTACCCTTGGCGTTTACTTTTCGGCCATGTCGCAGCGCACGAACTATTTCTGCCCGCGTATCATTTTTTTGGCGGCTGGCCTGAGGCGCTCGACTGGCCGGCGCGGATTCTGACGGTCGGCGCAGCGGTCGCCTGGAC
>JBEENF010000020.1:0-19038 GCA_041192325.1 Verrucomicrobiota bacterium | reverse complement strand
GGAATTATGGCTGGGCTTTCCGCGAGGGCCTGGATGCCGGACCCAAGCCGCGGCCTGCCACGATCGTCGGGACTGAAATGGAGCCCGCTTACTGGTACTATGGCGGCGACGGGAACAACAGTGTCATCGGGGGCTACGTGTATCGCGGGCGTGAACACGCGGCCTTTCTCGATGGACAGTATATTTTTGGCGACAACGGCTCGGGTCGCGTGTGGGCCTTGAACCCGGCCGGCGGTCAGCCCCTATATCTCGCTAATCTGGCGGGCAGCGGTTTGAGCGGACTTTCGTCTTTCGGCATCGATCAGAACTCGGAGGTTTACCTGCTCAAGCTGGGCGTGGACGGTCGGATCTTCAAACTCGCCCGCACCTCCGGTGGAGTGGCCGAGCCGCCCGCGCTGCTTTCCCAGACCGGCGCCTTTTCGAACGTGGCTACGCTCACGCCGGCCACCGGATTGATCCCTTACGAGGTGAATTCGCCGCTGTGGTCAGACAACGCGAATAAGCGTCGCTGGATGGCCATCCCCAACGACGGTTCCCCTTATGGAGCAAGCGAAGTCGTCTCGTTCGCCGCGCAAGGCCCGTGGGCTTTTCCGGCCGGCAGCGTCTTCGTCAAGCACTTCGAACTTCCCGTCGACGACACCAACCTCTCGATTACCCGCCGGCTGGAAACTCGGTTGCTCGTGCGCGACACGGCGGGCGGCGTGTACGGGCTTACCTACCGATGGCGATCCGACGGCAGCGACGCGGACCTGCTCGCCGGCAGCTTGAACGAGGACATCGCCATACGAACCGCCACCGGATCCCGGACCCAGACTTGGTTTTATCCCAGCCGCCAGGCGTGTCTGTCGTGTCATGGCGATGGCGGGTTTGAGGTGCTCGGCGTTAACACCCGTCAGCTCAACGGCAACTTCACTTATCCGGCGACCGGCGTGACCGACAACCAGTTGCGCGCCTTGAGCCACATCGGACTTTTTTCCTCGCCGCTGGATGAGGCGGGCATTCCCGCGCAGGAGCGAATGGTGGCGGTGACCGACACGTCCGCGCCGCTTGAAAACCGCGTGCGGTCCTACCTCGACGCGAACTGTTCGCACTGCCACTTCCCGGGTGGCGGACGCGGTTTTTTTGACGCGCGATATCTGACGCCACTGAATCAGCAGGGCATCATCGATGGACCGCTCGCGACCTCCCTTGGCGGCCCGGATGCCCGCGTCATCGCGCCGGGGAGCATCGCGCTTTCCCTGATGCATTTCCGGATGAATGCGTCGGACGACACCAAAATGCCGGCCCTTGCCCGCAACGTCGTGGACGTCCGCGCCGTGGCCACGTTGGAAGACTGGATCGAGCTCCTGCGGCCGCTCGACCCGCTGCCTGCCCCGTGGACGAATCACGAAGTGGGCACGGTTTTGTATGAAGGATCGGTGAGTTACAGCGCGGGGAGCTTCACCGTCCGCGGAGCCGGGGCGGACATCTGGGGGACGGAAGACAGCTTCCACTTCATGTCGCAGCCGTGGACGGGGGACGGTGAAATTGTGGCGCGGGTCCAGAGCGTGCAGAATACCGATGCCTGGGCGAAGGCGGGCCTCATGTTTCGCGAATCTTTCGCGGCGGGAGCCCGCAATGCCTTCATGTTGTTTACGCCCGGCGGAAACGCTTTCCTGCAGTCTCGCCCCACGACCACCACGAATAGCACGCAGGCGACGGGCGCGCCGGCTTTGCCAGGCTGGGTGAGGCTGGTGCGCGCCGGTTCGACGTTCACGGGCTATTATTCCACCGACGGCGCGGCGTGGACCGCCGTCGGGTCAGCTACGATCGCAATGGCTGAAACCATTTACGTGGGCGTCGCCGTCACGAGTCATAATCCCAGCACGTTGTGCGCCGCCCAATTTGACAACGTGCGCGTGGGAACGGCCGGTACGCCTACGATTCCGGCGGCGCCCACCACGTTGGTCGCGAATGCGATGTCCGCGACCCGCATCGATTTGGTTTGGACCGACAATGCCACTAACGAGGGAGGATTTGCGATCGAGCGCTCAAGCGGTCTCTCCGGCTTTGCCCAAATCGCCACCGTCCCTGCGAACGCGACGGCGTTCTCCAACACCGGCCTCACCCCCGCCACCTCTTACACGTATCGGGTGCGGGCCCTTAGCACGGCCGGCAACTCGGCGTATTCTAATTCCGCGTCCGCCACGACGCTCCAGGAAGGCGCTCCGCCATCCTCCGGCTGGTTGCGCGCCGATATCGGCAGTCCTGCCATTCCTGGCTCGGACGACACCAGCGGTCCCATCATTACGGTGCGGGGCTCTGGCGCGGATATCTGGAGCTCGTCCGATTCCTTCCACTTTGTCTATCAGGCCTTGAGTGGAGACGGGGCCGTCCAGGCGCAGGTGACTGGCGTCACTTCCACGCATCCCGCAGCGAAAGCCGGCGTAATGATTCGCGAATCGCTGGCGGCAGGCGCCCGCAATGCCTTCGCTTTGCTGACCCCCAACAATGGCATGGCGGCGCAAGTCCGCGCCACAACCAGCGGCGGCACGAGTTCCACTTCCGGGCCGAAGGCGAGTGCCGCGCCGTACTGGGTGCGGCTGGTGCGGACGGGGAACATCATCGTCGCCTCCACCTCGGCTGACGGCGCGTCGTGGGTGACCGTGTCCACGCAGACCGTCGCGATGGGCGCCGACGTGTTCGTCGGACTCGCCGTCACGAGTCACAACAACTCGGTTTTGTGCACCGGCACATTCGCCAACGTGACGATCACTGGTGGCGGCACGGCGCCGCCCCCGCCCGCGCCGCCCAGTCCGCCGACCGGACTCACCGCCACGGCGGCATCGGCGTCGCAGATCAATCTGGGGTGGACCGACGCGTCGACGAACGAGAGCGGCTTCGAAGTGGAACGCTCGACGGACAACATCACTTTCACGCTGCGCACGACCACGGCCGCAAACGTCGCGACCTTTGCCGACACGGGACTGACGGCCGCGACCACGTACTACTATCGCGTACGGGCGGTGAACACCGCGGGCGCCTCGACGTATTCCAATGTGGCGAATGCGCGGACCGCAGACGGGACACCGCCGCCAGGAGTACCCCCTCCGCCGACGGGTTTGACGGCGACGGCCGGCGGCGCCTCGCAGATCAATCTGGGGTGGACCGACGCGTCGACGAACGAGAGCGGCTTCGAAGTGGAACGCTCGACGGACAACATCACTTTCACGCTGCGCACGACCACAGCCGCAAACGTCGCGACCTTTGCCGACACGGGACTGACGGCCGCGACCACGTACTACTATCGCGTGCGGGCGGTGAACACCGCCGGCCCCTCGACGTATTCCAATGTAGCCAATGCGGCCACCTCAGCGGCCGCCAGCACCGCGCCGACCAATTTGGTGGCAACCGCGATCTCGACGAGTCGGATCGATCTGGCATGGACGGACAACGCCCCGAATGAGGATGGATACCAGATCGAGCGTTCGACGGATGCGACGACGTTTACGCAGATCGCCACGACGGCGGCGAACGTGGCGACGTATTCCGATCCGGGGCTGACGGCGGCCACCCGCTACACGTATCGGGTGCGGGCCGTCTTTGGGTTGAGCAACTCGGCGTATTCGAACGCCGCCTCGGCCACGACGCTGGCGGACAATGCTGCGCCGCCGGCCGGCTGGCTGGGCGCGGATGTTGGCGCGGTGGGCCTCGCGGGGACGCAGGATACGAGTGGCACGCCGATCACGCTGCGTGGCTCGGGCAGCGACATCTGGGGCGCGGCGGACGCGTTTCGCTTTGTCTACCAGTCGCTCGCGGGCGACGGCGCGATTCAGGCCCAGGTCACGGGGGTGACGAATACCGACGGGTGGGCGAAGGCCGGGGTGATGATCCGCGAGTCGCTGGCGGCAAATGCGCGCAACACCTTTGCCTTCGTCGCGGCGGTCAACGGGATGGCGGCGCAGAACCGCGCGAGCTTGGGTGGAGTGACGACTTCGACAGCGGGCCCGTGGGGGATCGTCGCGCCGTACTGGGTACGGCTGGTGCGGACGGGGAACATCATCGTCGCCTCCACCTCGGCTGACGGCGCGTCGTGGGTGACCGTGTCCACGCAGACCGTCGCGATGGGCGCCGACGTGTTCGTCGGACTCGCCGTTACGAGTCACAACAACTCGGTTTTGTGCACCGGCACATTCGTCAACGTGACGATCACTGGTGGCGGCACGGCGCCGCCCCCGCCCGCGCCGCCCAGTCCGCCGACCGGACTCGCCTCCACGGCGGCATCGGCCTCGCAGATCAATCTGGGGTGGACCGACGCGTCGACGAACGAGAGTGGCTTCGAAGTGGAACGCTCGACGGACAACATCACTTTCACGCTGCGCACGACCACGGCCGCGAACGTCGCGACCTTTGCGGACACGGGGCTGAACGCCGCGACGACGTATTACTATCGAGTGCGGGCGGTAAACACCGCGGGCGCCTCGACGTACTCCAATGTGGCAAATGCGCGAACCGCCGACGGGACGCCATCGGCAGTCGTGCCCCTTCCGCCGACGGGTTTGACGGCGACCGCCGGAGGCTCGGCGCAGATCAACCTCGCGTGGACGGATGCGTCTACCAACGAGAGTGGCTTCGAAGTGGAACGCTCGATGGACAACGTCACTTTCACGCTGCGCACGACTACGGCGGCGAATGTCGCGACCTTTACGGACACGGGGCTGAACGCCGCGACGACGTACTCCTATCGCGTGCGGGCGGTAAACACCGCGGGCGCCTCGACGTACTCGAATGTGGCGAATGCGACGACGTCCGCGGCCGCCAGCACCGCGCCGACCAATCTGGTGGCGACCGCAATTTCGACGAGTCGGATCGATCTGGCGTGGACGGACAACGCTTCGAATGAGGACGGGTTCCGCATCGAGCGTTCGTTGGATGCGACGACGTTTACGCAAATCGCCACGACGGCGGCGAACGTGGCAACGTACTCCGACCCGGGCCTGACGGCCGCCACCAGCTACACGTATCGGGTGCGGGCCATCTTTGGGTCGAACAACTCGGCGTACTCGAACGCCGCCTCGGCCACGACGCTGGCGGGCGCGGCCACCTGGTTGTTCGGTGACATCGGAGCGGTCGGGGTGACGGGTTTAAATTCGTCGACGGCAAACACCATCACGATCGCGGGATCGGGAGCCGACATCGGAGGTGCGGCCGACGCCTTTCGCTTTGTTTATCGTTCCCTCAATGGGGACGGAGTGGTCGAAGCCCGGGTTGCGTCCCTGCAGAATACGCACGTTTGGGCGAAGGCAGGGGTGATGATCCGCGAATTCCTGGCGGCGAATTCCCGCAACGCGTTCGCTTTGGTGACGCCGGCGCAACACGGAGTCTCCGCCCAATCGCGGACGACCACGGGAGGCTCAACCAACGCGCTCCCCGGCCCGGCGCGCAACGCCCCTTATTGGGTGCGATTGACGCGAGCCGGCAACACCTTCACCGCCGCGTCCTCCCCGGATGGCGTCGCTTGGACTACTTACGCCACCTTCACGATCGCGATGAATTCCACCGCCTATTTCGGTTTCGCCGTGACTTCGCGCAACAACAACCAGCTGAACACGGCGGTGTTTGAGGATCCCTTCGTGCAGTGACGAATTTTCCTTGGTCGCTCCACGCCGTGCCGCGACCAAGGAAAGAACGGAACCCTCCCGAGATCGCGTTGCCGGCTTCCGCGCGAATCACCGCGTGATAGACGAAGAAATTTCCCTCTGCGAGCGACGGCGCCTGCGCCCCCGGAATTGCGTCCCGCCGATGGCGTTCAGCCTTGGAGGGCAACCTCGAATGGAGCGGCGGTCCGCGCCCGGATTAGGTCGAGCGTCACGCCAGGATGCATCTCGGTCAGCACCAGTCCGCCGCCGGGCTTCACTTCGAAGACACCGAGATCGGTGATGATCAGGCTGACGACGCCCTTGCCGGTGATCGGCAGCGTGCACTGCGGTAGAATCTTGGAGCTGCCATCTTTGGCGCAGTGTTCCATGACCGCGACGACCCGCTTCACCCCGGCCACGAGGTCCATTGCGCCGCCCGGGCCTTTTACCATTTTGCCCGGCACCATCCAGTTGGCGATGTCACCATTGTCGGCGACTTCCAGGGCGCCGAGAATGGAAAGATCGATATGACCGCCGCGAATCATGGCAAACGAGTCGGCGCTCGAGAAAAACGCCGAGCCCGCGATCGTCGTGACGGTCTGCTTGCCGGCGTTGATGAGGTCGGAGTCCACCTGGTCTTCCGCGGGAAACGGGCCGATCCCGAGCAGACCGTTCTCCGACTGCAGCGTGACCTTCATGCCCGCGGGAATGAAATTGGCCACCAGCGTGGGGATGCCGATGCCAAGATTGACGTGAAAGCCGTCGCGCAATTCACGGGCGGCGCGGCGCGCCATGAGTTCGCGCACCGGGGAATCCTTCTTCGAAGCGGCGGCGCCGGCGACCGTGCGGAACTCGATGCGCTTTTCGTAATTTCTGCCCTGAATAATCCGGTCCACGTAGATCCCGGGCGTATGGATCTGGTCGGGATCCAGCGTTCCGACCTCCACCAGTTCCTCGACTTCCGCGATGCAGGTCTGGCCGCAGGTCGCGATCATCGGATTGAAGTTTCGCGCCGTCTTGCGGAAAATCAAATTGCCCGCCTTGTCGCCTTTCCACGCCTTTACCAGTGCCACATCCGCGGTGATACTCCGTTCGAGCACGTATTCCTTGCCGTCGAAAACCTTGGTTTCCTTTCCTTCAGCCAGCTTGGTGCCGAACGCGGTCCGGGTATAAAACGCGGGAATTCCCGCTCCTCCGGCCCGCAGCCGTTCCGCGAGCGTTCCTTGCGGGATCAATTGTAGCTCGAGTTCGCCCGCGAGCACCTGGCGTTCGAACTCGCGGTTCTCGCCCACGTAAGACGCCAGCACGCGTTTGACCTGGCGGGTCTGCAGCAGCAGGCCCATGCCGAAGTCGTCGACGCCGGCATTGTTGCCGATGATCGTCAGCCCTTTCACGCCGCTGTCCCGCAGGGCCGCGATGAGATTCTCCGGAATCCCGCAGAGGCCGAACCCGCCGGCGGCGAGTGTCATGTGGTCGGAAAGCAGGCCGGCGAGGGCGGCTTCAGCGGAAGGGTATACTTTGGTCATGAACGTGAAAAGAGGTTGATTGCTACGTCAGAGCAGCTCCACGCAAACCGCCATGCCTTCTCCGCCGCCGATGCAAATGGCCGCGACGCCTTTTTTCGCGCCCCGTTCGCGCATCGCCGATAGCAGCGTGACGAGGATCCTCGCGCCGCTGCACCCGATGGGGTGCCCGAGCGAAATGGCTCCCCCGCGGACGTTCACCCGCGCGTGGTCAAGGGCGAGTTCCTGCATGAACGCGAGCGCGACGACGGCAAACGCCTCGTTGATCTCCCAGAGATCGACGTCCGCCGTGGTCCAGCCCGCTCGCTGCAGCGCGTTCTGCGCCGCGGCGACGGGAGCCGTGGTGAACCACAGGGGATCCTGCGCGTGTCCGCCAAAGGCGACGATGCGCGCGATCGGCTTGAGTCCGCGTTGCGCCGCGCGGTCGCCGTCCATCAAGACCAGCGCCGCGGCGCCGTCGTTGATGCTCGAGGCGTTCGCCGCCGTGATCGTGCCGTCCTTTTGAAATGCCGGTCGCAACGTGGGCATCTTCTCGTAGTTCACCTTGGCCGGACCTTCATCGTGCTCGACGCGCGTGGCTTTCCCCTTCGCGTCGGCAATTTCCACCGGCGTGATCTCCGGCGCGAAACGGCCGTCCTTTTGGGCGGCATTGGCCCGGCGGAAACTTTCCGCGGCAAAGGCATCCTGCTGCTCGCGGGTAAAGCCGTACTTGCGGGCGCACTGTTCGGCGCAGTCGCCCATGTGCACGTTGTTGTAAGGATCCCAGAGTCCGTCGTGAAGCAGTGAGTCGATGACCTGCTGGTGCCCGATGCGGAAACCCTCGCGCGCTTTCGGCAACAGGTACGGCGCCGCGCTCATGTTTTCCATCCCGCCCGCCACGACGACCGTGGCATCGCCGGCGGCGAGCGCGTGCGCACCCTGCAGCACCGCCTGCAGGCCCGATCCACAGACCTTGTGAATGGTGACGGTCCGCGCGGCGGTCGGCAGCCCGGCGGCGAGCGCCGCCTGCCGCGCCGGAGCCTGTCCCTGACCGGCCTGCAGCACGTTGCCGAGCAAAACATCCGTCACCTCAGCTGGAGCCACGCCAGCCTGCCGGAGGGCGCCCTGGATGGCAGTGGCGCCGAGGCGGGGCGCGGGCACGCGCGCGAGGGCGCCTTGAAACGCGCCGAGCGGCGTGCGGGTGGCGGAGAGAATCACGATGGACATGGAGGGCGGAAGAGTGGGGAGTTCGGTAAACGCAGGCAATCGTCGCAGAAGGCAAAACTGTGCGGGATCAAGCCGCTCCTGCAACGACACAGCGTGGTGGGCCGATACTTTGGGTTTGAGCCGCGCCGCCCCCCCCGGCGTAATCGAGGCTCCATGCTCGTACACACTGTTTATTTCTGGCTGAAACCCGAACTCACTCCCGCGCAAGTCGCGGATTTTCGCAAAGGCGTGGCTTCGCTCGCCGGGATCAAGGCCGTCGACAAGATTTATGTCGGCACGCCGGCGGCGACCGGCAAACGGCCGATCATCGACGACACGTATTCACTCGCCCTGACCGTGCTCTGCTCGAATCTCGCCGCCCACGACGCCTATCAAGTGGATCCCCTCCACCTCGCGTTCGTGAACACCTTTAAAACGTACTGGGCGCGGGTCATCATTTACGACGCCGAGTAATTCGCCCGCGGCGCGGCGTGGCGGAGGTGGAAAGCAGAGAGAGGGGCCAGGAACGCATTTTTCACTCTTCACGTTTCACTCCGCGATGCCTGCGCGAACGGCGCGAATCTGCGCCTCGAATTTGGTCGGGTCGTTCGGTGAGTGCCTCGGCCCCTGATCTCGATCAGCGCGAGGGGCAAACGTGCGCCGCCCGGCCGGCGAGACTCGGGTCCGACCTTTGACGGGAAACGTCAGCGCGGGGCTGCGTCAGCCAGCGGAAGTTCGATCACGCTGGGGTGCTCGGGGGTGTGATGGATCGTGTGAGTCGCTCGCACAAAATCCCCGGCTTTGGCGAAAAAGATGTTCTCCACATAGGTCTGCGGATTGCGGTCATAGAGCGGGAACCAGCTTGATTGAATCTGCACCATCATACGGTGCCCGGGCAGGAACACGTGATTGGCGTGGGGCAGGCGTACTTTGTACTCCAAAACCTTTCCCGCTGTGATCGGTTTGGGGCGGGAAAAATCCTCGCGGTAGCGGCCGCGCAAGATGGCGGCGGAGATCATTTGCTGGTACCCGCCCATCGCCGGTCGACTGGGCTCCTGATCCGGCCAAACATCGATCAGCTTCACGACCCAATCGGCATCCGTGCCCGTAGTCGCGGCGAAGATACGCGCCAGGGGTTCGCCGGCAATGGCCACCGGGTCGCTCAAGGGGTCGGTAACATAGGTCAGCACATCAGGTCGGCCATCAACGAACCGCTGGTCAATCGTCAGCCATTCGCTCCAGCGTCCATCCGCGCCGGATCGTACCACCGGACGCGGCATGAACGGCACGGGCTTGCCCGGGTCGGAGACAAACGCATCCGAAGCTGTGGCCGCTTTCGCGGGAGGCGCGAAGCCCAGGCCGCCCTGCGCGTGGAGATAGAGCGGTTTCGCGTTGCGGGAGCGACCCTCCCCAGAGCCGGGCGGCCAGCTTTGAAACTGCTGCCAGCGGTTCGTCCCGGTCTGATAGACCAACGCCGGCGCAAGTTCCGGTTTGCGCGCGCCCGTCAGATAATGCGCGAGGAATGGCTGCATCACTTCGCGGCGAAACCAGGTCCCGGTGTCTCCGGCGAACCGAATTTGGCCGATCTCGCTCCCCGCGGAGCGGCTCCCGCCATGATTCCATGGCCCGAGCACGAAGTGGAGCCGATCCGCTGCATCCGCGCGTTTCGCGAGCGCGCGATAAAGTGCTGGCCCGCCATAAATATCCTCCTGGTCGAAAAGCCCGGCCACGATCATCAAGGGAACGGTGATCGGCTGCGCAGCGAAGTAACGGTCGAGCGCCTGCTGCTGCCACCAGGCGTCGTAGGTGGGATGCGAAGAGAGGGTTTTCCAAAACCCGAGGGCGTCCACTCCCCTGGCTTTCGCCACCTCGTGGGCAGACCCGTAGGCCAGCCACTCGGTATATTCATCGCGGTGGCCCGACCACCACGCCTCGCTGCCGTCGCGCGTTGCCTCCTGGTTGTAGATGTAGTCGATCGATCCCTGCTGGCGAAAGGCGCCCTGATGGAACCAATCATCTCCCATCCAGCCATCGATCATGGGCGCGAACGGCACCGCCGCTTTTAGCGCCGGATGTGGATGAAGCGTGCCCATCAGCGTCGTGAACCCGCCATAACTTCCGCCCAGGATGGCGACCCGCCCGTTGCTCTCCGGCAGGTGCTTCACCAGCCACTCGATGGTGTCGAACGTGTCCGTCGCATGGTCAGTGGCCGAGTCATTGAGCGGACCGATGGGCGCCCGCGTCAGGACGTAGCTTCCCTCGGACTTGTATTTTCCGCGCACGTCCTGAGCGACGATGATATAACGCGCCTGCGCGACCGTGTCCAAATAGGACGGAACCACCGAGCTGAGGTGAGGGCTCTCGGCCTGCGTGAGGGCCTTGGTGGCGTTGTAGGGCGTGCGCGTCAGAATGATGGGCGCATTCTTCGCTCCTTTGGGTACGAGGATGATGGTGTGGAGCTTGACCCCGTCCCGCATCGAAATCTTTTCGATCCGGCGTTGATGATCAAACGTCTCCCCCCGCCGCTCGAATTTGGCCGGAATTTCGCTCGGCAAATCCGGGACGGCCGAAAAAGCCCGGTCGGTCGCGAGCAGCGCTGAGACGAACCCTAAGACGCAGATGGAGGAACGGAGGGACATGATGTGATTTAAGGGGCGCGAGGCCGCGCGAGGGAAGGGATCCGGCAGAGGGGGCGGTTGATGGTCGTGGGAGGGTGAGTCGGTTTCAAGCGCCGCGTGCACCAACGCCGCCCCTTAAAGAGCCGCGGAGCGATATTCCCACGGGTCAGGCGTGGCGGCGTCGGGGGCATTCCCTAAACGACAGCCCGGTGAACTACGCCCCGGGGCTTCACTTCGCTTATCAGTCGGAGCCGGCGGGCTTGAGCTCGTGGGCCATGGCGATGAGGGCATCGAGCATCTTCACCGATGTTTCGCGCTCGACGATGTTCGTGCCGGGCCAGGTCGAGTATTCGCCAAACTCGAACTGGTAGGGCGGCGGCAGGTAGCCGAGCATCGCATGGTTGAGCTCGATCATGAACGACTTGGCGAAGGGGCTGCGCTTTTTGAAATCGAGGCCAATCTCCGCGTAGGTTTCGCTCGGCGACGTGCCGATGCAGATCTCGCCGATGCGGACGACCTGGATCGGAAACTTCACCCGGTCGGTCTTTGCCGCCAGCGCCTGCACTCGTCCGGCATAACTGAGTCGCGTGGCCCAGGCCGGCGTCGTGGCCCACTTGGCGGAAATCGGAATGGGACCGGAGGCCAGGCGCGGGGCCGTGGCCTCGATCTCCTTCGCCCAGGCGATGAGCTCCGGTTCGATCTTGCGCCAGCCGAGGTCGAGTTCGCGGAAGCGGGCGTCGAGGCTCGCGTGATCCTGCCAGTCGTTGATGCTCTTCAGCGCGGCGTCGGCCGCGACCGCCACGTCGTGACCGGCGGCGCGGGACCGACCGTAGGGTCCGGCGGTTTTATCGAGGTGGTTATAACGCTTTTGATTCGAGCCGACATCGCCACTGGTCGCGTTCGCGAGCATCGCCACAAAGGGCGGCTCGTCCTTCCAGGACCCCTGGAGCTGCTTCAGTTCCTCACAGAAGGCGCCAAAATAATCCGCGGAAATGGCGCCCGGCATGTCCATTCCGGCATAGTGCATGGAGTAGGCGCAATACGCGGCGATCATCCGGCCCGCGGGTTCGCGGAGCGCGATGATGGAGAGCGCGGTATCGGTCGGACCGGCGGGCCCGGAAAATTCCGGCCCGGGCTGGCCGGTCTTGCGCACTTTTTCGATTTTACCGAAGGGATTCGCCTCGCCCTTGCCCTCCTTCACCAGCCAGCGCCGGTTGAGAATCGGATCCGGCAAATCGACGGAACGAAACGCGATTTCGGCGGGGCGACGCAGCGTATGCGCGCGCCGTACACCATCGGCGATCCGCCGCGCGAGAAAGAGTTGGTAATCGTCGAGCTTCTGTTCGTTGACATAGCGGGTCGTGCCCAGGGCACTGCCGGCGGAGTGGGTGTGCGTGGCCGAGATGATCACGTTCTCCGGCGGAATACCGGTCTCTTCCTGGATGATGCGGCGGGCCTCGATGCTGACACTGCGATGGAAACCCAGCAGATCGCAGATCACGATCGCCAGTTTCTTGTGCCCATCATCAAGCACGAGACAGCGCGCGTGCAGTTCGTCATGTACGTGGGTGGAGGGAAGCGGCACGAAGCCGCCGACCCGCAGGGCGCCGATGGGGGGCGTGATCACGCTGGTGGCCGCGCCGGCCCGGAGCCGGGCACCGGAGGGCGCCGGCGCTTTCGGCGCGGCAGAAAACGCCACGGTAAGCAGCGTGCAGGCGACCAGCAGGGGAATGATTTTTTTCATGGGGTATGGCTCTGCGTTGTCTTTGATCCGTCTTGGTTGGGCGAGAGAAAGAGGCCTGCATCGTGTCCCCCGCCAGAAAATTTTTGTTGGGCAGCAGTTGATGCACCGGATTCCCGACACCGCTTTTAGCGCCCGTTCATCCCCAGATATGACCCGTATGCCGACTCCTCCCGGCTCAAGCGTGCATGACCTGCCCGCCGTCGATATTGAGGGTTTGGCCGGTGATGTTTTTCCCGTGCTCCGAGGCGAGAAAAACGGCCATGGCGGCGCATTCTGCCGGCGTCTGCCAGCGGCCGAGCGGGGATACCTTCCGGATTTTTTCCCCGGCCCACGTCGCATAGTCCTGCTGCGCGGCCGCGGGCGCCGTCCGTTGGCTTGCCGCCCAGACGGCTTCATTCAGATCGGTGCGCACCATGCCGGGCGAGAGCGCGTTGGCCCGTACCCCGTGGGCGGCGAGGTCGCGAGCCGCGCATTGCATGAAATTGATCAACCCCGCCTTGGCCGCGCTGTAGGGAGGATCGGTCTGCGAGCCGACCTGACCCGCCACGGACACGAGAAAAAGGAACGAACCCCGCCGTCGGTGAACGAGGGTGGGGGCGAAGGCGTGGGCAGCGTTGACGGCGGCGATCAAGTTGATCTCCAGGACGCGGGCCCAGTCGGCGGGCTCGAGGTTCCAGAAGGGAAAACCGATTTTGCCCGAGCCTGCCCCGATCGAAAACACCACGTGGTCCACGTCGCCACACCACTCTGCAAACGCCCGCACTTGCGCATACGATGTCGCGTCGCCCGTGCGGATCTCGCCCGGCGACGGCAGCGGACGGGGCTCGATCGCGCGATCGAAGCCGCGGACGACGCACCCCTCAGCGAGAAAGGCCTCGGCGATCGCGCGGCCAATCCCATTGGCCGCGCCAAGGACTGCTACGCTCTGTCCGGTAAGATTGAGTTGCATGGAGTCGAGAGGGGTTGCCTTACGGCCGCAGGTGGACGTGGTCGGTACGGTGCCATCATTCGCGTGGGAGTCGACCCAGCTCTGACGCAATCGAGGCCCTGCGCGCGCCGCCGGGACCATTTTGCATTTGAGGGCGAAGAACCCCTTCTCACCCGGTTTCGCTACTGCCATCGCCAATCGGCACGATGGATGCTTGCGTTGAGCCCACTTTTTGACGTGCGAGCCCAGTCCGCTCTTCCCAGTTTTCACCAAGAGGGCTACACCGGGGCAAAAGATGATCCGCTCTTTCCTTACTTTCGCGGCTTGGATGGTTGCGGGGGCGGCGGTCGCCCGTGCCGCCACGCCGGATCGCGACTGGCCCGTGTACCTGGGGGACGCGGGCGGCACTCATTATTCTTCGATCGCGCAAATCAATCGGGCGAACGTCGCCACGCTTCGTCCCATCTGGACCTACCATTCCGAGAAAGGCGCCCGCGGAGGACTCAACGAATGTAATCCGCTTGTCGTTGGCGGTCGGCTCTTCGGCACCTCGCCGTTTCTGAAACTGTTCGCGCTCGACGCCGCCACCGGACGCGAGTTGTGGCAGTTCGATCCTTTCGCAGACGATCCCGGCGATGCCTTTCGGGGCGTAAACCGCGGTCTCACTTTCTGGGGCAAAGGGGACGAAGAACGCGTGATGTTCTCTGCCGGGCGTTATTTGTACGCCATCGACGCGCGAACGGGCGCTCCCCTCCGCGCCTTTGGCGACAACGGTCGGATCGATCTCCGACGGGAATTGGATCGCGACGCCGACGATCTAAACGTCTATGGAACTTCTCCTGGCGCGATTTACCGGGATCTGATCATCGTCCCGACAACGGTAGGCGAAGGTCCCGGCCCCGCCGCGCCCGGCCATATCCGCGCCTACGACGTTCGCACCGGCCAGCGACGTTGGATATTCCACACGATTCCGCACCCAGGCGAAATGGGCTACGACACGTGGCCGAAGGACGCATGGTCCTCTTCCGGTGGCGCGAACTGCTGGACCGGCCTGACGATCGATCACGAACGCGGGACGGCCTTCGTGCCGACCGGATCCGCCACGTTCGATTTCTGGGGCGGAGATCGCGCCGGCTCCAATCTGTTTGCCAACTGCCTGTTGGCGCTCGACGCAGCGACCGGAAAGCTCAAGTGGCATTTTCAGTTCGTACATCACGATCTTTGGGACCACGATCTCCCCGCGCCTCCCGTGCTGTGTACCGTCACGCGCGACGGGAAGAAAATCGCCGCCGTCGCCCAAACCACCAAATCGGGCCACGTCTGGCTCTTCGATCGCGACACCGGTGAGTCGCTCTTTCCCTGGGAGGAGAAAGCGATGCCGGCTTCGACCATTCCCGGCGAAGCGACCGCAATCACGCAACCGCAGTTGCTGAAGCCGGCTCCCTTCGCCCGCCAAGTCTTCACTGAGGAGGAAGTCACCAATCGAACTCCGGAGGCGCATGCCGCCGTCCTGAAACGGCTCCGTGAAGTCAGCCCGCACCGCCTTTTCGATCCGCCCAGCACCAGGGGCGCCATCATCTATCCTGGGATGAATGGCGGGGCCGAGTGGGGCGGCGCCGCGGTCGATCCCGACGGAATCTTGTACGTCAACAGCACCGAGATGGCCTGGATTCTGACGCTCGTGCCGACGCAGGACGGAGGGACCAGCGCGGGCGCGTCACTCTACCGGCAACTTTGCATGTCCTGCCATGGACTTGATCGACGCGGCAACGCCGCGCAGAGCACGCCACCGCTCGTCAACCTGCGCGCTCGTTACCAAGTCGCCGAGCTCATGACACTCCTGCAGACAGGGCGCGGGCCGATGCCATCCTTCGGACACCTCGAGGCCGCGCAGCGGAAGAGCCTCGCTCGCCACCTGCTCGATCTTGAATCGTCCGCCAGCGACCCCGTGGTCAGCGGGCCCCCGGCCCCGCGTCCTCCGGTTGCTGCCACCAGTCCGTACGTCACGACCGGATACAACCGGTTTCTCGACCCCGACGGTTATCCCGCGATGCGGCCGCCCTGGGGGACGCTCAACGCCATCGATCTCAACTCGGGAGAATATCTTTGGCGGCGGGAGCTCGGTGAATTTAAGGAACTGACCGCGCAGGGCGTCCCGCCCACCGGCACGGAAAACTACGGAGGGCCCCTCGTTACCTCCGGTGGCTTGCTGTTCATCGCCGCGACCAAGGATCGGAAAATCCGCGCGTTCGACACGCGGACCGGCGAGCAGCTTTGGTCCGCCGATCTCCCCGCCTCTGGTTTCGCGACGCCCGCCACCTATGCCCTTGCCGGCCGGCAATACATCGTCATCGCCAGCGGTGGCGGCAAAGGCACAAGTGGAACGAGCGACGCCTACATCGCGTTCGCCTTGCCCAATCCCACCCCGACTCCGGTGGAATAGCCGGAAGCTTCGTGGGGGGGCGCCCTGACCGGACGCAGCTCCCATTGGCGGCAGCGGCAAGCCGGCGACGCGATTGCATCTCCCGGCGAATGCGGGCCGCAGCGGTAACCGCAAAGAAATCTAGACAAAAACGCGCACGCGTTCCGCTACGGCAGGACGGCAAATCCCCGTGAGCGCCCGTTTTTGTGCCGCTGTGCAGGTGGCGCCGCAGCGAAGCTGCTGCGATCCAGGCCCAACGTAGGGTCCGTCCCCACTGCAGATTTGGGTTTGGACCCAAGAGCCGGAGCGAGGGTTTCGGCGTAAGATCGCTTCGAAAGTCAGACCTACCTCCCCGGTAGGGCTGCAACCCCGAATCGTTCCAATCCTCCTCCTATTATGCCTTCGTTATTGGATCCCACTCCAGCTGGGCCTCGCGCTTCGCGGTTGCAACCACCCGCGCGCGGGATTGCCGGCTTTCCCGCTGTTGCGGTGCTGCTTTTTACCGCACTCTTCTCGCCCGTCTCCGCCTTGGCGCAGACATGGACGGCAAATCTCAGCGCGAACTCGCCCACGTTCCTCGCCTTGGACACCCGCAGTGGAACTAGCTGGCTCTACGTCTCTGAACATGGCGCCAGCTTTGGAACTCCGCCCACGGGAGGCGGTCAGATCCTGCGCTTTAATCTGACGACCGGGTCGACGACCCCACAAGTCGTTGCCTCGCGCGGAACCGGCCCGGGCCAGTTTATCAGCCCTGATGGCATTCTCGTCGATTCGGCCACCGGGGACCTGATCATTAGTGACCGATACCAAAATCGCATTCAGCGGCTGGCGGTGAACGCGAGCACGGGCGCGGGCACTTATGTGATGGGCTGGGGGACGGTTACCGCGGCCGCTCCCGACGAAATGCACGGGCCGGTCGGCCTGGCGCGCGACGCGGCCGGGGCCATTTACGTCACCGAGCACGGCGATATCAACACCGGGAACGGCGCGAACTTCGTATCCAAGTACACCCTCGCCGGGTCGGGTGCGAGCGCGACCGCCACCCGGGTCTGGCGCCGAGGAAATTCCTTCAACGTGCCGTATGGCGTCGCAGTCAGCGGGGCCAGCTTGTTGATCTCGGATGGGTTTAACGGGCAGGTCCAAATTTGGGATCTGGATGGTAACCCCACGGGCGCATTCCCGCTGACGGGTATTATTCCGCTGGGATTATTCCTCGATGCGGCGGGCGCGCTTTGGATCGCCGAGACCAGCGACAACGGCGGTGGCTCCATTCAGCGGGTCGAAAAACGCACCATCGCCGGCGCGTCGCTGGGAGTCACTTTCGGCACGCCTGGCAGCGGCAACGGCCAGATGTCCCTTCCGTTTCACGCGGTCGTTAACTCCGCCACCAATTTCGCCTACGTCGCCGATTATGGGAACAACCGTGTGCAGATCTTCAACCTCACCGCAGCGGGCGCGGCCCCGACCATCTCCACGTTCACCGTGGGGACTAACACCGCTTCGGTGGTGAATTTCAATCTGACCTTCAGCGAAGCCGTCACGGGGGTGACTGCGGACGATTTCACGGTCAACCTCGCTGGCGGCGCCACGGGCGCCGTGGGCGCCATCACCGGCAGCGGCACGACTTACAGTGTCCCGGTGAACTACAGCGGCGCGGCCGCGGGCACAATCAGTCTCACGGTCAAGAGTTCCGGCACGGGCATCGCGAATGCGGCCGCCACCGCTTACGTGGGCGGCGGCACGGCGACGAGCGGGGTGTTTACCATTCCTGCGGCCGGCGATACCACCCCGCCCACGGTCACCAGTTTTGCGTTCAATCCCGCGACTGTCACCGCGAGCACGGGTGATTTCGTGATTACTTTCAACGAACCCGTCAGCGGCGTGGACATTACGGATTTCTACCCCGTCTCGACTGGCAACACGAGCGCCACGGTGACCGGCGTGACGCCGGGTGGCACGCCGGCCTCCTACACGGTTTCCTTTTCCTACGGTGGCGCCACCGGCGCACTGCAGATGCGCATCCGGACTTCGGTTACAGGCATCGCTGACGCATCCGCGAATCAGTTTGCCGGTGGCGGACTTTACGCCAGCGACGTCGTGCCGAATGCCCAGAGCAACGGTGACACGTCCGCGCCCATCGTGAGTTCGTTCGCCTCGGGTACCGGCACTTCCGGTTCCGTACCGTTTACCGTTACGTTTAACGAGCCGGTCGTCGGGGTGAACGCCAGCGTCTTTACCGCCACCGGCGCCGGAGCTTCGATCACCTCGGTCCTTCCCAGCGGCACGGCGGGCACGACTTATACTGTCACGGTAAACTACACCGGGACAGTAACCCTCGCCTTGAATTCCAGCGCGAACACCGCGATCAAGGATTTCAATGGCATCGCCTATGCGGGTGGTGGCCCGACCAGCGCCACCTACACCGTGGCGGGTGGGGGAGATACAACCCCTCCCACGGTGTCGAGCTTCACCGCTGGCACGCCGAGCGGCGCCACCGTGAACTTCACGATTGTCTTCAGCGAAGCAGTGACCGGAGTGAATGCCGGGGCGAGCGGTGATTTTACCGCGGTCACGAGCGCCGGAGTGACGGCCACGATCGGCGCCTCGACGCCGGCGAGTGGTTCCGCCACGACCTTTACCATTCCGGTGACGTTCAGCGGTTCGGCCGGTGGCACCGTGCGCTTGAATCTCAACGCCACGGGCACGGGGATCGCGGATGTTGCCAGCAATGCCCTGGTCAGTGGCGCGACCGGTCCCCTGTTCACCATCCCGAGTTTGGACATGACGGCGCCCACGGTTTCCAGCTTCACCGCCGGCACGGCCAGTGGTTCAACCACGACGTTCACGATTGTCTTCAGCGAAGCAGTGACCGGCGTCAATGCGGGTCCCGGCGGTGATTTTACCGCGGTCACGAGTGCCGGAGTGACGGCTACGATCGGCGCCTCGACGCCCGCGAGTGGTTCCGCCACGACGTTTACGATTCCCGTTACCTTTAGCGGC